>JBFILF010000053.1:0-16120 GCA_041599835.1 Pirellulaceae bacterium | reverse complement strand
CGCTGGGCGGCATGATCACCGTATTTGTTTACGCACGGCTGTGGCGCCGCAGCGCAGTCATGACCGATGTGGAACTGGTCGAGTTGCGGTATGGCGGCAAACCGGCAGCCGTACTTCGCGGGTTGCGGGCGGTCTACGTTGCGCTGTTAGTCAATGCCATCATCATAGGCTGGGTGTGTGGCGCCATGATCACGTTTTTTGATCAGACGATTTTCGCCGATGCCGGACCATCGCAAACGCGACAGTGGTGGTTGCTGGTGGGTTGCCTGGGCGTGGTGGGATTTTATTGCACGCTGTCGGGCATGTGGGGTGTGGCGGTGACGGATGTAATCCAATTTGTGTTGGCCATGTTGGGTTGCATCTTGTTAGCCGTGGTGGCCGTCAACCACCTGGGCGGCGTCGACGTGGTCCGCGAACGCGTCACCGCGCAGTTTGCCGACGGCGAACAAGCGATGAGTTTCCTGCCCAGTTTCAGCGGCGAAAACCGCTGGATGCCGTTGCACGCGTTTTTGATCATCGCGCTGATGCAGTGGTGGGCTACCTGGTACCCCGGCGCCGAACCCGGCGGGGGCGGGTACGTGGTGCAGCGAATGGCCGCATGCAAAGACGAGCGGCACAGTCTGTTGGCGACGCTGTGGTTTCAGCTGGCTCACTATTGTTTGCGTCCCTGGCCGTGGATCATGGTGGCCTTCGTGGCGTTGGCCATGTATCCGGAACTAAGGCAAAACTACCTGGCCGACAACAGCTTCAATCCGGACAAGGGATACCCGATGGTCATCCGAGATTTGGCGCCTGCGGGCTTGCGGGGATTGATGCTGGTCACTTTTTTTGCGGCATTCATGTCAACGATCAGTACGCAAATGAACTGGGGCGCCTCTTACCTGGTGCGGGATGTCTACCAACGGTTTATCCGGCGCGACGCCAGTGACCGACACTACACCAGGGTGTCGCGGGTGGTCTCGGTGATTGTGCTGTTGGCTGGCGGAACGGCAGCCTGGCTGATGAAAGATTTTTCGATCGACGTGATCTGGAATATCCTGTTGGCGCTGGGCGCCGGTACGGGCTTGGTGTTCATGCTGCGATGGTACTGGTGGCGGATCAACGCGTGGAGTGAAATCGTCGCGATGGTGGCGTCGCTGGTATTTTTTCTGCTGGTTGGAATTGGCGAGCGCAACTCGCCGACGGAGATTCTGATCGTCGATTCGGCCCAGACCAAGATTTTGGTGGTGGCCTTTTTGTCGATCGCCTCGTGGCTGGCGGCGACCTATCTCACGCCACCCGAGTCAAATGAAAAGCTTGTCAGTTTTTACAAAACCGTGCGCCCCGGAGGGCGCGGTTGGGCGCCGATTGCCAGTCAGGCGCCGGGGGTTGATGTGGATCGCAACCTGGGCCTTTCGATTCTGGCGGCTTTGTTTGCCGCCGGCCTGGTTTATTCCATCTTACCGCTAACTGGGTTCGTGATTTTTGGAGACTATGACTCGGCGCTGCTGTGTCTGATGGTCGCGTCAGTTTGTGGCATCGCCGTGGCGTTGATTGTGCGAAAGATTGGTTGGAGCAAAGTGGTGTGACCGGGCCAGGCTGGAGGCGATGGGCCGGAGTCTAACGCAAGGCGCGCGCGGCGGACCCCGCAGACCCCGCGTAACGAGAGAGTAGACGAGGATAAGCCTAACGATTTTACGCTGCGGCTGCGCGCTCAATGCGATAGATGTAGGCCAGCACTTCGGCGACCATTTCGTAAAACTCCAACGGGATCTCGGCGCCGACGTTTACTGAGTAGTACAGCGCGCGGGCCAGAGGTTTTCGCTCGACGATGGCCACGCGGTGCGCGCGGGCGATCTCCTTGATTTTTTCTGCCATGAAATCAGCACCTTTGGCCACCACCTGCGGCGCATTCATCGTTTCACGGTCGTACTTGATCGCCACTGCGAAATGGCTGGGGTTGGTGACCACGACCGTCGACGAGGCGACATCGGATAGCATTTGTCGTTGGGCCAATTCCCGCTGCAGTCGTTTGATGCGGGCCCGCATGTGTGGATCGCCGTCGTCCTCGCGCCGCTCGTCCACCAGTTCCTGGCGGGTCATTTTCATGTCTTCCAGGTGTTTCCACTTTTGATACAGGTAATCAAACATGCCGATCAGAATCAGCCCGGCGGATATGCCAAGCATGATTTGCCCGGTCGTCTCGATCGAAAAGGCGACGGCCCGGTCAAAGTCAAACAGGTGGGCGGCCAAGTGCGATGATCGCAATCGCAATACGCCGTATACTACCGCGACCAGGCAAACCAGTTTGAGAATTGCCATCACGCCCCGCACGACGGACCGCGAAGAAAAGATTTTGGAAAATCCTTTTACCGGATTCAGTTTGTCCAAATCCAGCGCCATGGCTTTGGGCGCAAACCGAAAACCGGTCATGACTCCGCCGATCAGACCGGAGACCACGAATGAAGCAAATACGATCGGCACAACCAGCCACATGATGCTGGACGAGGTATGGGCGATTAGACGCGACACTCCGATGTGGTCGCCCTTGGCCAACTCGGCGCCGGTCCAATAAAGATGGTTGGCGATCTGGATATTGAAGTGTTCGAGGAACCAGTCAAAAAACGTGACGAACAATACGGAGATCACGCCCAACACGATGCCGCCCGTCAAGTCGCTGCTGTAAGCGACTTGGCCCTTTTCCCGCGCTTTCTCCAACCGCCGCGGCGTTGCTTGTTCGGTTTTGGATTGAGCGGATTGTTCTGCCATGGCGGGCGGTTACCCGTTGAAGAAGAATGAGCGGACCAGCGACACGATCAGATCCTCGGCCCATTGGAATTGCTGCCGCAAATTAGCCACGATAAACGGCAGAAAAATGATCAGCGCGATAAACCCAACTCCCAATCGCACGGACAGGCCGACAGAAAACAGATTAAGCGACGGAACCGCCCGGGCCAGCAGCAACAGGCTGACCAGCGTGATGAACAAAACGATGCCGACCGGCGCCGCGATAGTCAGCCCTTGATCAATCAGTTGAAAAAACGCCAGCGAAAGCTCCGGCAACGTTTCCGCGTTCCAGGTCGCACCGACGGGGACCGCCTGAAACGCGGCGTCCAGACAGCGCAGGACAAAATGGTGCAAGTTGAGGGCGAAAAACATGATGATGGCGGCCAGCTGGAACAAGGAGGCCACCACACTGGTCTGTTCCGGCATGGATGGATCGGACAACGTCGCCAGGTTCAATCCGAGTTCCTGCGCAATGTAGGCCCCGGCGATCCGCGCCGGAATCACAAAGATGTGAAACACGAACCCCAGAACACCGCCAATGAGAATCTCACGGATAACCGCGGCGCCAAATACATACCAGTCGATCGATCTAGCCAGCGTCGTCGTCGCCTCGGAAACCGGATGACCGAAAAACCAGAAGATGGTCAGTGCGAACACCAATCCGATCTTGACCGTATTGGGCGGTCGGTGACTGTTCCAGATCGGAAACGTCAGGCAAAACGTTGCCAATCGAATCAGCATCAACGCGAAAGTCAGAATCCACAATTCGATCATCATCAAGTCACGATGTCGACCATCAGGGCGAACAATCGCTGTGTAAAACTGATCAACAGGTTGAGGCTCCACGTGAGTGTCAGTCCGCCAACCACCGTCACCGCCACAATGCGGGGTGCGAAACTCAGCGTTTGTTCCTGGATGCTGGTGACGGTTTGCAGGATGCTGATCGCCAATCCGACAACCAAACTGGTGGCCACCGTCGGAGCGACCAACAGCAGCGTCAACAACAACAATTCATGCAGCACCGCGACGACCTGGTCGATTTCCATGAGCTTCCTTTCTCAGGTAGCGATTCCGAGGTTTCCAGCAATCTACGAATCGTCTGATTTGCGATCGGGTTTCAGCGTTTTGAATCGTTCCAGCAATTCTGGAACGAGGCCGGGATCGACGTCGTGCATCGACGTGAGGACCTTGGCGGCATTCCGCTCTTCAAAAAAACTGAGCAATCTCACCGCCATTTCGATTTGACCGTTGTTGCTTAGTTGTTTGAGGGATTCGGCGGCCTGTTCCGGGGCCATGCCCTGGAGCCATTTGGCAATCGCCTTTAAATTCTCGAGTTCCGTTTCGGTCATATCCGAATTCGCGGAGGCGTCGGCGGTCGTCGCGGTCGACAGCGATTCGTCAGCTGCCGGAGCCCGGGCACCGATCTGGTTCAGCAATTCCTGCGCTTCTTCGGTTTTGAGTTGCATCGATTCAAACAGCGCATTGATTTCATCGCGCTCCCGTTGCAAGTCGGCCATCATGAATCCAACTCGTTCTTCGCGCTGCTCCAACAGAGCTTCGCGTTGCTTGAGTTGCTCTTCCCGGTGGCGGATGGACTCGCTCAGCCGCAACACGGTTTCGGCAGAAATGCCGGTCGGGTGGGCGGTCACGGGCGGTGGCGGTTCGTCCTGGATGACGTTGGTGAGGGGAATTTCCGGCATCGGAGGCAGTTCCGGGTCGCCGGCAGCTTCCGAGGTTTGGCTGGCGGATTGCAGGACGAACCAGGATCCAACCGCCGATGCGCAAAACAGGATTAGTCCCACCATACCCATCATGATCAGCTTAAGCATTTTCGATTTCTCCAATTTGATCTGGCGATCGGGCGACCAGCCGTTCGTTGGTTTCGATCGTTTGGCGGCGCTCCCGTTCAAGGTAGCGCCGTTGTTCGTCAGCTGTTTTCAGCAGGTTCAATGATTCCGCTTTTTGTGTTTCAACAATGGTGTGATCACTGGCCTGCCGCCACTCGATTTGTAACAACTGCACTTGCTGTGAAACGGATTCAATGCGGCGACCTAGCTCTACCAGCGCGTCATGTTGCGGGTAGGCGGATTGCGGGTTGTCCACCAATAATTGCAGGTAACGGTGACTGGCCTGCTCAAACTCGCGGCGCAACGATTCCAGTTGGGCCGTGGCCTGCCTCAACCGTTGATTCACGCTCACCAACTCCAGCTCGGCCAGCCGTTGTTTTTGATGTTGAAAGTTGTGTAGTTTTTCGTAGCGGCGTTGCTGGTTGGACACGGTCGAATTCCTGTAATTAGCTTGCCGAATTGGCTGTTCTGGCGGTTGCCTTGCTCGGCGCTGGCGAAGTCCACAGCTCGGCGATCTGTGCTAGTTGCTGTCGCGTTTGATCAAGCGTCAGATGTTGTCCCGGCGTTTGCCGAAGAAAACGGTTGAGTCGCGGCAACATTTGAATGGCTCGATCGACAACTGGGGAGGTCCCCGTCTGGTAGGCACCAATGCGAATCAGATCGGCGACTTCGGAATGTTCGTGCAGGATCTGCCGGACCGCCAAGGCGTGCTGTTGTTGAACGGCGTCCGTCACATCGTTCATCAGTCGACTGACACTGGTGGCAATGTCGATGGATGGGAAATGACCTTTCTCTGCCAACCGGCGATCCAGCACAATGTGACCGTCCAGATTGGACCGCGCCGCATCGGCTACCGGTTCCGATACATCGTCACCGTCAACCAACACGGTGAGGATTCCGGTGACGGTGCCCTGGCTGCTGTTGCCCAGTTGTTCGATCAGGTTGGACATCAGCTGAAACGTCGACGGTGGAAAGCCCCGCGAACTGGGTGGTTCGCCGATCAACAGTCCTAATTCGCGTTGGGCGGACGCCAAACGCGTCAAGCTGTCCAACAGCAACAGTACGTGTTGGCCGCGGCGGCGAAACCAGTCGGCCAGACTGATCGCCGTCTGCGCGGCGCGGATGCGGACCAGCGGTGCCTCATCGGACGTTGAGACGATGACGATCGAACGTTTTAATCCTTCCGTGCCCAGACAATCCTGAATGAACGGCCGCACCTCCCGGCCTCGCTCGCCGACGAGCACCACGATGTTAATATCGGAGACAGCGTACTTGGCAATTTCGCCCAACAACGTGCTCTTGCCCACACCGCTACCGGCGAACAGACCAACGCGTTGGCCCATTCCGATTGTCAGTAATCCGTCGATGGCTTTTTGTCCGGTGACAAACGGCTGGTCAATCGGCAGTCGTGTCATGGGGTCGGGTGAGCCACTGAGCAGCGGTATCCATTCATCCGCACCTGTTGGTCCACCCTGGTCGATCGGCGTACCCAATGCATTCATTACACGCCCCAACAACTGGCGTCCGGCCGGAATCAGCATGCGACGGTCCAAGCCCACCACGGTGGCGCCGGCCGACAATCGCGGAGCCGGTTGTAACGGCATGATCTGGCAATGTTCGCCGCTGAAACCGATCACTTCCGCCAGCACCGCGTCGCCGCTGTGGTTGTAAAGACAGCACAAATCGCCGATGGAAGCCGGCAGCGACGCACTGAGCACGCCGCGCGCGCTAACCAGACGACCGGCGGTTTGGAAATCGGCGCAGTGGCGAATCGTTTCCCGCAGCTGCTCGACGTTCAATTTCAACTTCATGCAGACTCTCCATAATCCGCTGTCGCACTTCGCCCAACTGAAGACCCACGTCATAAAACAGCTCTCCGCCGGGCGCTTCGACCAGGCATCGCCCCCGCGGAAATTGTTGATTCACTTCGAACCGCAGCTGGTTTGGGTCAATGCCAACGTGGCCCGATTCCATCTGTTGCTGCAACAGTCGATGGTCATCGCCGCTGAGGTACACGATCAACGGCTGATTGGCGGGCAACGACTTCGTGATTTGGTGCACCCAATGTTCGATCGGAAACTGGTCCATTTCGATCAAGCCATGTACCAGTTTGTCGGCGATTTCCATGGCTAGTTCGATGGCCACGTGCTGCATCTCGCCCAACGATTGGCTTCGCCGGGATTCCATTTCACTTAGCTGATGAGACAAGTCTTCGAACAGCTGTTCGATCCGCTGTTGAGTGTCGCCGGCCGCCTGTTTGGCGGAAGCCGCGTCGTGGTGTTGGTATCCGATGTGGCGCGGCTCAGACCTCGCGGCATCCCCGGGCAGGGACGGATCCAAGGTGGCGCCGCGAAGAGGGCGGTTGAACGGTACTTTGAATATCTGGTCGAACATGGCTGGCTATTGAAGATTGAGTTCACCGGCGGCGTCCAGCTGGCCAATAACTTGGGCCACTTGTTGCCGGGCGGCGACCACTTCTTCTTCGGATGATGTTTGTTTGAAATCCATTTCTTCCTGTAAGGCGGATGCCGCCCGTTTTGAGAGATTTTCCAAAATGCGACGGTTGATTACTTCGTCAGCTCCTTCCAGAGCGACGACCAGCGTCTGCGTGTCCACTTGTCCCAGCAGCTTTTGGATCGAGCGATTGTCGTAAATCAGCAGGTCGTCGAACACGTACATCAGGTTTTGTAAACGCGCTGCCGTGTCGGGGTCGCGCTCTTCCAACTGGCTCATCATGCGTTTGCGGGTGGCTTTGGGAAGTTCGCGGAGAAAGTCGGCTATCTTTTGATCGTCGTCACGATCGTTAACTTGCGACGGCTCAATCATGTAGCCCTTAACCACAGTCGTTTTGACCACGCGATCGACCAAAACCGCGGGGGCCTGTTTATCGGATTTCATGGCAAAGAACACATCGGACTGGATTTCAGTAGGTAACAAGTCGAGGACGTTGGCCGCCACCGCGTGATCCAGGCAACCAAGAACCAGTGCGATCGTTTTAGGATGTTCGTGGGCCACGGCGCCACAAATTTGGGCTGGTTTCAGCCGTCTCAGATCCTCGACCGGCTCGTCCGAGGGTTCGTATATTTTCAATTCGGTTTTATGGCCGTCGGCCGCGGTTTCCACTTCATCGCCTCTGGAATCGTGCCCGCTGGCCAGGTCGCTCAGTACCGAAGAAGATTTCATCGTGTCGATCGCAAATCGAAAAAATGTCTCGAAGTCGTCCAGTACAAAATCGATGTCTTCTTGCGAGGGTGGCAATTCGGCCATTTGCCTCAGCCGCTCTCGGATCGACTGGGCGCGCTCCGCTTCCATCGCCGCTAACGAAGTTTCGATCGCTTCGTCACCCAGCGCATTAAGCAACACGGCAGCCCGGTCAATATCCGTCATTCGCTGCATCGATGGGAACCAAAATCTGTACTTCCAATAATGAACATTACGCGGCCCGACGATCTGATTGTTTTTCTGATTCAGTTTGGCCCTTCGCTGATTCAGGATCTTTGACCCAGGCCGACATCACGCTGGAAACCAGTTCCGGATGTTGCCGGGCCAGCGCGACCAGGTCGGAAATTTGCCGGGCGCGCTGGGGAGTAATCGTCGATGCTGCCGGTTCGGCAACCGTGATCGGACGGATTCGTTTTAGCGTGAGCAACCCCAACACCAGCGCCACAAGTGCAGCGATACCGAGCGAGCCGTTGCGAACCCACGGACCATAAGTGTCGATGGCTGCCGGGGGCGCCAACAGTTCGGCGATCGGATCGGACGCGGCCACGTTTGTCACCGCGACCGTGATGCGGTCGCCGCGGCTTTCATCAAAACCGACAGCATTTTTAATTAATTCTTCGACTTCCTCTTTTGTCAGCCCGGTCGCCGGAGCCGTCGTGGTGGCGGCACCATTGGCATTGCCGCCGTCGGCCGCCGATTCATCCGGTTCCAACTGGACCATGGCGGCGATCGTTAGCCGGGTAACGTCTCCACCAAACTGATGAACCGTTTCCTCCGTTGAATCAATTTCGTATTCCAATGAAGAGGTCTCATTTTCGTGAACCGTCCGTGGTTTTTGATTGCCTGCAGCGGTACGTTGCAGATTCGGCACCACCCCGACATCGCCGCCGGCAACGGGCACGCTGAGCAAGCCCTTGGACGATGTGATTTTTTCAGACTTGGGCACCTTGCCATCGGGATCATGCTTTTTCCTGGTTGATTTGACTTGAGTAAAATCGATGTCGGCGCTAACGCGAACCAATGACTTTCCAGGGCCGAGGTGGAATGCCAGAAGTTCTTCTGCTTTTTGCGATTTCATATGTTCAATATGCTGGCGGTATTCCACCTGGCTGCCGGCAACGACGCTGCCAGCCGTACTTTCGCCGCTAACGGTTCGTCCCTGCGTATCCGATATCGTTACCTGCTCGGGTTTCATGCCTTCCACACTGGCCGAAACCAGCTGGGCGATCGACCTCGTCAGCTGGCCGGAAAATTCGGCGCCGGGTTGCAGCTGAACCACCACCGATGCAGTTTTGGGTTGCTGTTGGCGAATAAAGGGTTGGGGTTCGGGCAACCCCAGATGAACCCGGGCCTGTTCGACCTGTGCGAATTGGGTGATGGTAGCGGCGATCCGCGCTTCGAGTTGCCGCGCCAGGCGTGCGTGCCGGGCGCCGGGATCCTGGAATCCCCACGAATTGCCGCCCGCGTCGGCAATTTGGCCCGGCTGCACCACATTGCCAATCAACATGCGGGCCTGGCTGGCTTTGCGCTGGTCGACGAGCACTGCTGTAGCATTGGTATTGAGTTTGTTGGCAATATCATTTTCATCCAAACGCGATTTGATGTCGGCGGCTTGATCCGGACTCAAATTGTTGACCAGCACTACGTAATGAGGTTGTGCCGACCAATAACCGACCCCGCCAATCATGATCAGGCAGAGAATTGCCGTCACGATCATGCTGATTCGCGCGGGCAAGCTGGTTTGTCGCCAGGCCTGTTGCGCTTGTTGAAAGAATTGATTGCTCACGTTTTTCTGCCCCAAAACGTTGACTATTAAGTTGGTTGGCGGCCAGCCGGCCGAAATTCGGTCGCTGCCAGCAAATTAGACCTGCATGCGCATGATTTCCTGATACGAGTCGATCAACCGGTTACGAATTTCCAACAACAACCGGAACGACAGATCGGCCTTGGCGGCGGACATGATCACGCTTTGCAAGCTGTCGGTTTGGCCTTGGACTAGCTGTTGCAGATTTTGGTCCGCCGCCTGTTGCGCTTCGTTGGCGTTGTGCAACAGCTGCTGAAATACGTTGGGCGTCGCGGGGTTGTTTGCCGGGGCGGCTGGGGGCGCGGACCCGGAAAGTGCGGGCGTGGCGGTGACCGTCGAGGATAGCGGCGCGATCGACATCAGATGTTACCTCGCAACAAAGTCAACGTTTGTTGGGCCATCCGCTGATACGAGCGAATCGACCGCAAGTTGGCTTCGTAGGCTCGGCTGGCGGAGATGAGGTCTACCATTTCATAAGGTATTTTCACATTCGGCATCGTCACCATGCCGTTGGCGTCGGCGTCGGGGTGCCCCGGATTGTGGACTTGCGGCATGTCACTGGGGTCCAGAGACGTGCCCAGCACGCGGACACCGCGCAGCAGGGATGGGCCTTGAGACATGGCGGCAAGCTGTTGGTCCAGTTTCGAGGCAAACATGACTTGCTGCCGTCGATACGCGCCGCCTTCAGGCGTCCGCGTGGCATAAGCGTTAGCAATGTTGTTGGCGATCACTTCCATACGGTAACGTTCAGCGGTCAAACCCGACGCGCTGATGTCAACGGCGTTGAATACCGAATGGAACATGGTACTGCCCTTACCAATCCCAGCGACTAGAAATGTAAATTTGTGACTGGAGCTTACTGACCGCTGATCGCGCTGCGAAGCATGGCCATTTTCGCCGCCAATAATTGGGAATACGTTTCAAACTGTAACGAGTTTTTCGTCAACTTGCCCAACTCACCGTCGACGTCGACATTGTTTCCGTCTTGTCGCACGGCTAAACCAGGCGTCTCCACCAGCGATGCTTGAAGTGATCCCCGTGAATGATCCATCATCTGTTCCAGTGTGCCGGCGAAGCTGACATCGACATTGCGATAACCGGGTGTGTTGACGTTTGCGATGTTTTGGCTGATTACCCGATGCCGCAACTCGGCTTGTTGGAGCAACAAGCTCAGTTGGTCGACTTGGAAAGATTTACCGATCATATCGATTGGATCGGCCAAATGCGTTGAAACGCTTTAGGGAAATTGTCTGGCGTCGTCGTCGTTGAGCCGGCAGCTAGCAGCCGTCAGGCAGGACGAATTTACGGTTTAAACCGTGTAATCGAGCAAGTTGCCCGGTGAGGTCACGATAAACCTACTTGCGGATTTCGGCTTCGCACTGCGCCAAATGACTGCGCCAATTGACTGCGCCAATTGTCTGCGGAATGACGGGACCGGCACGGCTTCGGTTGCTCCGCTCGGCACGGGGTTGTCATCGACCAACAACTGATCGGTTACGCTACCATGGATATTGCCACGATCGTCGGATTGCTTCTGGGAACGAGTTTGGTCGTGGGATCGATCATCATTGGTGGCGGCGGATTAAGCCCGTTCGTCAACGTCCCGTCCATGATGATCACAATTGGCGGATCCTTTGCCGCACTGCTGATCAATTTCCCGCTCGGCAATGTGTTGGGCGTGATGAAAGTGGTCAAGAATTGTTTTCTCGTCCAACTGCCGTCCCCACAAACGGTGATTGACCAGTTTAAGGAGTTTGCCACCATCGTCCGCAAAGACGGCTTGCTGGCATTGGAAAACCACATGGGGGATGTGAACGACCAATTTCTCAAGCGCGGCCTGGAAATGGTGGTGGGCGGAACGTCGAAGGAGGATATCCAGTCGGTTTTGGAAACGGAAATCGCTTACATCGAGCAGCGTCATCAAAGCGGCAAAAAGATCATGGAGGCCACGGCGGCGGCCGCGCCGGCATTTGGGATGATCGGAACGTTGATTGGATTGGTGCAGATGTTGCGGACCCTGGACGATCCCAGCCAGATTGGGGTCGGCATGGCCACGGCTTTGTTGACGACGTTGTACGGAGCATTGATCGCCAATCTGTTCTGCATTCCGATGGCGGGAAAACTGGAAAGCCGCTCGGCCGAAGAAATGACGGTCCGCGAACTGATGCTGTCCGGATTGTTGGCGCTAGTTGATGGCCAGACACCGCGAATCCTGGAAGAGCGGCTGGTGGCGTTCATTGCCCCCGGGGCGCGCCAGTCGACGTCGGCCGAAGCGGCCTGACGATTATTTGCCACGCCGCATTTAATGCAAGGAAGCGAAATGTGAGGCGCAAAACAGAATCGAGACCCACCGATGATGTTCCCAAATGGTTCATGACCTACAGCGACGTGATCACGCTGTTGATGACGTTTTTTATTCTTTTATTGACCTTTGCCACCAATGAACCGGAGCGTTTTGAAAAGATGAAGATATCTCTGTTTGGAGCCAGCGGTGCGACCGGCCTGGCTGGTGAAAAGCCGGAGGGTGTTGACAAGGACTCGTGGCTGGTGCGCGTGCGCCCGCGATCCAGCCGCTTGACGACCCGCGGTGCGGAGTTTCCACCGATCGATCGCGACGCGCCGTTGGAGTCGATGGACAAAGGGCTTAAAGGTCTGGAAGACGAAAATCGCCGCCAGATTGTGGAAGTAATCCACATCGTGGTCCCGGCGCATCACTTTGGATCCCCGCAAGGCGAATTGTACGAGTACGGCCAAAAAAATATGAGGATGCTGGCCAGTATGCTGCGCAGAAAGTCGTACGAAGTGACGTTTGAGGTGTCCAGCCAATTCCAATTGCCGCGGGCACTGGCCTGCATGCATTTTCTGTTTCACGACCAGCAAATTGGTGCCGAGCGTTTGGCGGTTGTTGAGGACGAACAACTGAATTTCAACGAATCCAATATTCGCATGGTTCTCAGAAGCTACCAGAGCAAAACGAATGTCGAATCGCAAACGGAAGCCTCCCAGTAAACCGAGCAATGCCTACCTGATTTCGTTCGGCGACACAATGACGGCCATGTTGGCGTTTTTCATCGTGTTGAACACGTTGGCCAAGGAACAGACGGGGGCCAATCTGCATGCCGGAACCGGATCGTTCATGACCGCGGTCCGCAGCATGGGTCTGCCCGGCGTTTTTACCACGGAGTCTTCCCGGCAAGTCTCCCAGCAGAACGAAGTCACGCCACTTTATATCGTGGATGACCCGGAAAATCCGTCGCCGGGCAAAGGGACCGGTCCAGACGAGGAAAACGGATTGCGCGTGATCGATCCGCAGGCCGAACAACTGCAGCGGTTGATCGTGGAAATGGAACAACAATTCCACGTCGAGTCGCACTCGGAATCGGCTCACCAAGTGGCATTCGACTTGTTTGAACGACTGGGTAAGGCTCCGGACATGCTGCCGGGCGACGCCAAGAAGGTGTTGGCCCGTTCCATGGCCATCATCTCACGGCCCAACTATCGCATCGTGATCGACGTTTGGTCCCCCACGCCCAGCCTCACCGCGCTTAACCGAACAACGAACAACGCGCGACAAATCAAACAGGAAATCCAACGCGACTTCCGCAGCTTCAAACGACCAGGTAGGTTGCAAGCGACAGCTCGCATCTGGCCTTATTCGAACGAACGCCGACCCGTGATGACGATCAACGTTATCAAAACGAGCACCGGCCTGGACAATCCCTAGTCCGTCACATTAATTGTTAACGGATTGCCCGCGGGCGAACCACCGCCGACAAGTCCTATTGAAATAGCTGCCTTACACGACGGCGCACGTCGTTGTGAACGGCTAAGACGTGTGAACGAGTCGGCCACGTAATCACCGAGCCGGGTACAGCAAATGTTACCCAAGCTGGTCGACGTGTGCTTTGGCCTCGGCCAGGCTGGCACCCGTCTTTTCGCGATAGAGTTTTATGGCTTTCAGTTTTTTGCCATATCGCAGCAACTGCAACAGTTCGCGATCGAGGCTTGCGACGCCGGACTCCCAGTCGATTCCCAGATGTTGCAGCACCAGGTCGAGCTTGTTCTCAAGCCGGGTCAGGTGACCGCGAATGTCGTCAAGTTGTCGGGTAGTCGTCATCGATGTCTCAGCACAAAAAAGAGGATTCCAGATCGTAGCCGTCCGCCCGCGCAATCGACGAAACGTGTGATCATTTGAGCCGGCACCGCGGCCGACTCAAAAACGGTTGCCACCACGCGTTATTTCTGGCGGCCGACACTTGGCGAGTTCGCCCGAAAATGCGGGGCGGGCGACTTCAGGGCATTTTTGTTGAGTTGGCGGGTCCGCTGAACTGCCGCCAGGACGCGGCGCCGCCCCAACATCGTGATGGCGTGTTCCACGCGGCAAATTTGATGGGCCAACGCGTACTCAGCTGAGTTAGCCTCGCTGATGATCGCCTCGGCCAGCGCGGGATTCTGTTTGATCTGTTCAATGATACGGTTGGTATGGGCATCGGATTCCAATAACTCAACCAACTGTTCCGCGAAATCGGAAGCGAGAATTTGGTTATCCAGCGGGTCCGAATCTGGACCAGTTGACTCATCGAACTCGGGTCGCGCCGTCACCATTGTCGACTAGCCCAGGAAATCGAGAATGTTGTTATTTTGCACGATGGAAATTGATGCAAAATTGAATTGCATCACCGTCTGCATCTGTTGCATTTCCACGATCACCGACGGCATGTCTGCGGCGCCAAGTTCGGTGATTCGCCGCTGCATTTCCAGCTGCAACGTCTCGTTGTGTACTTCCAATTCTTGCAAGTTTTTCAAATCGACTGACTGCAGGCCGACCACATCCAGCACGCGGTCGCTGGCGCGCTCGATATCACGGAGGCGGCGTTCGAACGCGGCCGCCAACTGGTTGTCGTCCAAGCCACGTCGATTCAGCAAATCGTCTTTCAATTCCAGCAGGGACGTGAACAAATCCGCGGTTCCAGTGTATTCGACTTGGTTCACGCCAACGCGCCGCACGCCGCTAGTGTCGACATGGGTGACGCCGCCGGTCAACGAATTTGAGATGACCTGGTTGTTGGAAAAGTCGATGGCAATTTCGCTGGCGCCTCCGTCGGCCGAGACCGTGCCGTTGGCGACGATCGAAACACTACCGTTAAAACCAGCCGTGATGGATGTTGTATCAATGTAGACTTGTTCGCCGTCAGTCCCGGTGACCAGTAAATTGGAGTCGGTCGCGGTCCAAGTCACGGCCGGACCGCCGTTCAGCGAAACCGTGCCGGAGGAACCGTCGCCACTGGTATCGACCAGCGCCAGTTGATGAACGCCTTGCCCGAGGATCGTATCGCCGTTTCCTGAATCGGTTCCCGCCGCCACGCCCGAACCTGCCTGGTATGCTGTATCGGTGTGTCGCAGGACGAGATTTGCACGCCCGATTTCACTATCGGTCCCGGCAGCGACTGCCAAGCCGGTGTCGCCAAACATTAGCGTTTCAGTTCGTCGCCGCGCAAAGAAAATGTCGGAGCCGGCGTATCGCGTGTCGATAGCAATCGACTGGCTGATGCCCAGTGCCGCCGCCTGCCGACTGCCACGATACGAAACGTGCGCAATAGCCAGACCGCCATCTTGCAGCACGTGAATGGGTTCGGTCGATGTCGTGGTACCGGAGTACAGGTACAAGCCCCCGTCCGTGGCATTGGCGATGGCCAGGGCGCGCTCCAGCAGCGATTCGACTTCGGATGCCAGCGCATGGCGATCGGTCAGCCCATTGGACTGCGGTGCTTCAAGGGCTATTTGCCGTGCCCGCGTCAGCAGCGTGTTGATGTCGACCAGCTGCGAGACCGACGCATTCAACGGCCCCGAGGCGCGGCCCATTTGATTCAATTCGGCGGCCAGTCCGTTGACGCTTTGCTGCAGCAAATTGATTTCAGACATGGCGACGGGCGCGTCCGAACCGCGTTGATACCTGAGTCCGGTGGAGGCCTGGAACTGCAGATTCGACAGCCGCGCCATGTGTTCCTGGTTGCGGAACAAAGCATTGCTAATCATAGAAAATGGTGTCGATCGTATCACCGGCTATCTCACTATGTTCATAAGTTCGACGAGCGTTTCATCTATCGTGGTGATGACGCGTACAGACGCTTGAAAGGAGCGTTGAAATTGCAGCATCCGTACCATTTCTTCATTGGGATCCACCCCGGAAATGGCTTCGCGCTCCGACAGCAGTTGCTGAAATTGGATTTGCAGATCGGCACTCAAGGCACTCAGTTCGGCAACTTCCACGGCGGACTGCGCAGTAACCGAGTTCAAAAACTGTTGCAGGCTGGGCTGTCCGGTAGTGGCCGGCAGATCGCGCAGTTGGTGCATCCGCTGTGCGATGCCGGCATCGCCTGGATCTCCACTGCGCGAGATGGCTAGTCGCTGTGGATCGTTTTCCACAGCAGCACTGACGCGAATATTCGAGGCGCTGCTGCCTTCGAACAACGTGTTCAGG
>JBFILF010000052.1:0-16244 GCA_041599835.1 Pirellulaceae bacterium | reverse complement strand
CATCTGCCACCGCAAGCCCCGGGCATCGCCCTCACCAACTGGAACCGCTGCGTGCAACAAACCGTCTCCGGCCGCTATGGCCAACTCCAAGGCCTTTGCATCCTGAAAACGTTGGAAACGATGCAACAAGTAAAAACCAATCCCCGCCGAGCCACCGATGACGTCCGTCACGTCATTCCACTCGACTCCGTTGACTTGGGCTGGGCCGCGTGGTTTGGCGGTACGAACGATGTGGTCGAAACAACGTTGGCTGGCTTGGGCCAGCGGCTGTTGCTTGGAATCTTCGTAAACTTCGCCGAGCACAAATCCGATTCCCGAAACTCCAGTCCAAAACGCCGCGTCCTGCGGCTCGCCAAGCTGGAGACCATCTGACAAGTGATTCGCGCCGGCAATCGCCTGCTCGAGGTAGGGCCGCTGGCCGGTGGTGCGATACATTTCCAGATAAAACAGCACCACTCCGGCGTTGCCGCTGTACAGCATGTCGTTCGAAGCTGGCGATTCGGCGGGAACGGTGGGCCACCGGATCGTCATATCGCCTTGTGGGTTTTCCCGCTGCACGGCTACCGCATCGAGCCAGTGCGCCGTCTGCCGTGCCAGTTCAAGATAATCGGCATTGACGGCTTGCCCCGTTGCCGGAGACAACGTCAGGGCCGTATCGATTGCAGCTACCAACACGACGCCGATGAAGATTTGTTTGAATTGCATGTTCGACCCGACGATAGTTGGACTGGGCGGTGTTTGGGGCACGCCTCAGTATCGGGCGGTTGTTTCGAAAAATCAAAGCGCGATGGCACTTTAACGCGCCTTAATTAAACTCGTTGTTTGAGGGGTTTAACCGGCGGGAGTTCCCCGCCTGCGAATGCCGCCTGCATAAGCCAGAACGACGAACATGGCACGCCCTGACTTTCCCGCGGTAGCAGCCGTTGTCGGGCCGACTCGCATTTCAAGCGACACCAAACTGTGGTAGTTTTTTGATGGCCTTGAGAACGACTGTGTAACCCTGCCAGCGTAGAGCAACATCGATTGGAACAATGAACATTCTTGGCATCAACGCCTACCATGGAGATTCGGCGGCAGCGCTGTTGCGCGATGGCCGGCTGATCTCGGCCATTGAGGAGGAGCGATTCAACCGCATCAAGCATTGGGCCGGTTTTCCGGCTGAATCCGTGCGATACTGCCTGGAACAGGGGCAAATCGACATTCGCGAGGTGGACCACGTTGCCATTTCGTTTGACCCCAAAGCGAATTTTGGCAGGCGATTGCGGTTTTTGCTGGCTGGGCGTCCCTCGCTCGGCGCGATCATTGATCGGATCAAGCGACAAACCAAAGTCGTCGGAATCAAAGACGAACTGGCTCGCGCTTGCCAATGCGATGCGAGCCAAATCAGGGCGCGCGTGCATCGTGTGGAACACCATCAGTGCCACGTGTCCAGCGGGTTTTTGGTTTCACCTTTTGAAAATGCCGCAGTGTTGTCCGTCGATGGGATGGGCGATTTTGTCAGTACGTTGACGGCCCAGGCGGAGGGGACCGGCTGGGAAGTATTGCAGCGAATCTACTACCCGCACTCGCTGGGGTTTTTGTACAACGCGCTGACCATCTACCTGGGATTTCCCAACTATGGCGACGAATACAAGGTGATGGGATTGGCGCCTTACGGTGAACCGGAATACCTGGATCTGTTCCGCAAGATTATCTTTCCCAAGGCGGACGGTTTTGAATTGAACCTGGACTATTTCAGGCATCACAAAAAAGGAATTCGCATGCGGTGGGACAACGGCGCCCCCAAAGTCGAAGCGTTTCACAGTGCGGAACTGGAAAAGCAACTGGGGCCGCCGCGGGCCCCGCGCGACGAAGTGACTCACAAGCACGAGAATATCGCCCGTTCGTTGCAAGCCGTTACTGAAGAGATCATTTTCCACTTGTTGAATCGATTGCACGATGCAACCGGTTTGGATCAGGTGTGCATAGCCGGTGGCTGCGCCATGAATTCGGTGGCCAACGGCAAAGTAACCCAGCAGACCCCATTCCGAGAGGTCTACATTCCCGTGGGCGCTGCCGACAACGGGACATCGTTTGGCGCCGCCTGGTACGTGTGGAATTGCCAGCTGAACCACAAGCGAGTGTTTCGCCTGGAACATGGCTTTTGGGGGAGCGAATTTTCGCACGACGAGTGCCTGGCGGCCGTTCAAGCGGCCGAGTTGCCGTGCACCTCCTACGACGATCAAGGCCAATTGCTCGACGCCGTGGTGGAAGCGATTTGCGACGGCAAAGTCGTCGGTTGGTTCCAGGGCAAAATGGAATTTGGGGCCAGGGCGCTGGGCAACCGTTCACTTTTGGCCGATCCCCGACGAACCGATATGCGCGACATCATTAATTTGCGCATCAAATTCCGGGAAAAATTTCGCCCGTTTGCCCCGAGCATTCTCCAATCCCATGTGGGCGAATACTTTGAGATTGATGATGCCTCGCCCTTCATGGAAAAAGTGTTCAACATCCGGCCGGAAAAACGACAGGAAATACCAGCCGTGACGCACGTCGATGGAACCGGCCGCCTGCAATCGGTGACACGCGACACTAACTCGTTGTATTACGATTTGATTGAGCGGTTTTACCAGCGAACTGGTTGCCCGATTTTGCTCAACACTTCGTTGAATGAAAACGAACCGATCGTGCGCACTCCGGCCGAGTCGATCAGCTGTTTTCTCAGGACGTCCATGGATATGCTGGTGCTCGGCAATAACGTGATCGATCGGTCCAGCCCCCAGTTCCCCGCGGACAGTCGCGCCGAGGTTTCAACGGCGAGCGAGTCTTAATCATGGGTCCTCCCGCCGACGTCCGTCGCCAGGTTTGCGTTCGATGGTTGTTGATCGTGGTTGCCGTAGCCTTTAGCCGTGCGAGGCGGTAAAACCGTAGTATGGAAGCCTATCTGGAGTTGGTCGACGGCACGAAATACCACGGTCAAGTTTTTGGTCACCCGGCCGCGGCGGCCGGTGATTTGGTCTTCAATACCGGGATGACCGGCTACCCGGAGACGTTTACCGACCCGTCGTACACCGGGCAGATTGTGGTGCTGACCTATCCGCTGATCGGCAATTACGGCGTGCCGGCCATTGGGTTGCACGACAACCTGTCGTTTGGAGCGGAATCGGATCGGGCCCATGTCCGCGGCGTCGTCGTTGCCGACTATTCGGCACAATTCAGTCACTGGGAAGCCAATCAGAGCCTGGGGAAATGGCTGGCCGAGCAACAGGTTGTCGGTTTGACGGGCATCGATACCCGCGCCGTCACCAAACGCTTGCGCGATCACGGGACCCTGGCAGCGCGGATCGTGGTCAACGACTGCCCGCCGGAGTTTGAAAATCCGGATGCGACCAACCTGGTTGCTCGCGTCTCGATTGATCACCCGACCGAGTACCCGGCCGGCCCCAAGCGTGTGTTGTTGATCGACTGCGGCTGTAAAAGCAACATCATTCGCTCGCTGCTGAATCGCAACGTGACGGTCCTGCGGGTCCCCTGGGATTTCGATCCACGCCACGAATCCTACGACGGGATTCTCGTTTCCAATGGTCCCGGCGACCCGACGGTTTGCCAGGCGACCATCGACCATCTCCGCACCGCCATGAATGACCAAAAACCCATATTCGGCATCTGCCTCGGGCACCAGTTGATGGCGCTGGCCGCCGGCGCCTCGACGTACAAGCTTAAGTTTGGACATCGGGGGCAGAACCAGCCGTGCATCGAAGTCGGATCGCACCGGTGCTTGATCACCGCCAAGAATCACGGCTACGTCGTCGATGAAACGTCGATCCCCGCCGACTGGGAAAGTTCATATTTCAACGCCAACGATTCGACCAACGCCGGCATCCGACACAAGCACAAGCCGTTTTTTAGCGTGCAGTTTCATCCGGAAGCGTTTCCCGGTCCCTGCGACTCCGGTTTTCTGTTTGACCGTTTTGTGGAGTTGTTGTAGATGCGGCAACTTCCGACAAAAGTGCTGGTCCTGGGAAGTGCGGCGCTGAAGATCGGCGAAGCGGGCGAGTTTGACTATTCCGGTAGCCAGGCGATCAAGGTGCTCAAAGAAGAAAACATCGAGACCGTTCTGGTCAATCCGAATATCGCCACGGTGCAAACTTCCGATAACCTGGCCGATCACGTGTACTTTCTGCCCGTCACCGTGTCGTTTGTTGAAAAAGTAATTGAAAAGGAACGGCCGGATGGCATCCTGTTGAGTTTCGGGGGACAGACGGCGCTTAATTGCGGGTTGCAACTGCACCGACTCGGCATCCTCGATCAATACGGCGTGCGCATTCTGGGCACACCGGTCGAAACGATTCAGGACACCGAAGACCGCGACGCGTTTGTGCGGAAATTGGATCAGATCCAAGTCAAAACCCCTCGCAGCCTGGCGGTGACGACCGTGCCCGACGCGGTCGACGCCGCGCGCCAAATTGGTTTCCCCGTAATGGCGCGGGTGGGATTTGCCTTGGGCGGATTGGGTTCCGGTGTATGTCACGATGAGCGGCAACTGCAAGAACTCGCCCAAAAAGCCTTCGCGCACACACAGCAAATTCTGATCGAAGAGTATTTGGAAGGGTGGAAGGAAGTTGAATACGAAGTGGTGCGGGACGGGTTCGACAATTGCATCACCGTGTGCAACATGGAAAACCTCGATCCGCTGGGGATCCACACTGGTGAGAGCATTGTCGTCGCGCCAAGTCAGACACTGACCAATACCGAGTACCACTTGTTGCGCGAAATCTCGATTCGAACCATTCGTCATTTGGGCGTGATCGGCGAATGTAATATCCAGTTTGCGCTCGATCCACGGTCGCAGGATTACCGCGTGATCGAAGTCAACGCGCGGCTCTCCCGCAGTTCCGCGTTGGCTTCCAAGGCGACCGGTTATCCGCTGGCCGTGGTGGCGGCCAAGCTGAGTTTGGGTTACGCGCTGACCGAGATTCGCAACGCCGTGACGCAGGTGACGTCGGCTTGTTTTGAGCCCTCGCTCGATTACGTGGTGGTCAAAATGCCGCGATGGGACCTCAAAAAATTCCGGCACGTGGATCGCCAGATCGGGACGGCGATGAAAAGCGTTGGTGAAGTGATGGCGATCGGCCGCACGTTCCCCGAGGCATTGCAAAAAGTCATCCGGATGCTGGAGATCGGCTTGGACGGACTGTCGTCGTCACCCACGATCTCTTGCCAGCGGCAGCTGTCGGAAGAATTGGAAAACCCCACCGATCGCCGGATATATGCCCTGTACGAGGCGCTGCGTCAAGGCAAATCCGTGGACTGGATTTACCAGCGGACGCGGATCGACCACTGGTTCGTGCACCAGGTCGACGAGATACGGGCCGTCGAGCAGGAACTGCGCCGGTACGCTCATGGGATGTTGCCCCAGCCGTTGTTGAAACAAGCCAAGCAGATGGGGTTCAGCGATCGCCAAATTGCCGCCATTCTCGATTGTCCCGTCAGCGAGGTGACGGATTTGCGGAGCACCTACGACCTGCACCCGGCGGTCAAACAGATCGACACGACCGCCGCCGAATTTCCAGCCAAAACCAACTACCTGTATTTGACGTACCACGGCGTCGAGGACGATGTGCAACCGGATGATCGGCCGACGATCATGATCCTCGGCAGCGGCGCCTACCGGATCGGCAGCTCGGTCGAGTTTGATTGGTGTTGTGTCAACACGGCCCAAACCTTGCGCCAGCAGGGTTACAACACCGTGATGGTCAATTACAACCCGGAAACAGTGAGCACCGATTTCGACGAATGCGATCGACTGTACTTCGACGAAATTTCGCTGGAAAGCGTCCGCGAAATCTACGTCAAGGAAAATTGTCGCGGCGTGATCGTGTCGATGGGCGGCCAGGTTCCCAACAACCTTGCCATCCAGCTGCACAAGTGCGGGCTGAATGTGCTCGGTACCTCGGCCAATTCCATCGACGACGCGGAAAATCGTCACAAATTCTCGTCCATCCTCGATCGGCTGGGGATCAGCCAGCCGCAATGGATCGAGGCAAGTTCGGTTGAGGATTCGGAGATGTTCGCCAACCAGGTGGGATACCCGGTACTGGTGCGACCGTCGTATGTACTGAGCGGCGCGGCCATGGCCGTCGCCAGCAACGACCGCGAACTGGAAGACTTTCTGCAGGCGGCAACCGAAATCTCTCCGGAGCATCCGGTGGTCGTCAGCAAATTCATCGCCGATGCGAAAGAGATTGAAATCGATGGTGTGGCCCAGCAGGGCGAAATCGTCGCGTTTGCCATTTCAGAACACATAGAGAACGCCGGCGTTCATTCGGGTGACGCGACGATGGTGTTACCGCCCCAGCGCACCTACCTCGAGACGATTCGCAAAATCAAAAAAATCACCAGCAAAATTTGCCACGCATTCAAAATTCACGGCCCGTTTAACGTGCAATTCGTGGCCAAAAACAACGACGTGCAGGTGATCGAATTGAATCTCCGCGCGTCTCGCAGTTTTCCATTTGTGTCCAAAGTCTGCGGCGTCAATCTGGTTGATTTGGCCACGCGCGTGATGATCGGCGAACCGTTGCCGTCATTTGACAAGTCATTTATGGAATTGGATTACGTCGGAGTCAAAGCACCGCAGTTCTCCTTTACGCGGTTGGCCGGCGCCGATCCAACCACCGGCGTGGAAATGGCCTCGACCGGCGAAGTCGGATGCCTCGGCGACGACTTTGACGAAGCATTCCTCAAGGCGATGTTGTCGGTGGGTTACCGCTTGCCCGTTAAACACGTGTTGGTCTCCAGCGGTCCGATTGAAAGCAAAGCGGATTTGCTGCCGGACATCCGTCAATGGGTCCAACAGGGCGTGTCGTTTTACGCAACGGCGGGCACGGCCGAGTTTTTGGAGCGACACGGCGTCCCGGCCACCGTCGTGGCCTGGCCCCTGGATGACAACGGCAAACTTTCCGCGGTCGACGTGATTCGTGACAAACGGGTGGAGCTGGTCATCAACATCCCTAAAAACTTTCAGGAGCAAGAGTTGACAAATGACTACATGATTCGCCGCGCAGCGGTAGATTACAACGTTCCGTTGATCACCAATCTGCAATTGGCAATGCGATTTTTCGAAGCGGTCACGCGACACCCCGACGACCAGTTGCACATCAAGAGTTGGGGCGAGTACCAGAAACATTGAGGCTGGTTGCTCTCAACGGAACCATGCCAGCCCGCGGCGCAAGCAGGTCGGTGGAGCGTTGGTGCCGATGCCCGCTGGCCGGCGCGTCGTGCCGATATCGTGCAAAGCCAATTAATCGCCCGCACAAAAAAAACAGCCTCGACAAACCCAGATTGCCGAGGCTGCAAAGCGTCTTGATTTTTAGCGGCCGTTACTCGTCGGCCGTTACTCGTCGGCCGTTATTCGTCATCCGATTCCGGGGGCGTGTCAGCGGGACTGGTTTCTTCTTCAGCGCCCACGCCCACCGGCTCCGGCTCGGGCGCCGGGCGTTCGGGTTCTACGAACTCGCTTTCGAATTTGAGATGCTTCATCTTGCCGTCGTCGTCGCGGGACACGGTCACGATGATTTTGTTCTTGCCCTGGAAATTGCCGTGCAGCAATTCTTCGGACAGCGGATCTTCCACGAAATTCTCCAGCGCTCGCCGCAAGGGACGTGCGCCAAAGTCGAGGTTGGTCCCCTTCTTGATCAGAAACTCTTTGGCGTCGTTGGTCAGTTCCAAGGCGTAACCGCGCTCGGCCAGCCGATTGCGGATCTTGGTGACTTCCAGCTCGATCACCAGCTTGAGATCTTTCTTTTCCAGGTGACGGAAAATGATCGGTTCATCCGACAGCCGGTTGAGAAACTCGGGGCGAAACGCCCGATTGATCTCGTCGTAGACCCGGTTCTTCATGCTTTCGAACGAAGCGTCTTCGCCAACACCCGGCAAGCCAAACGCCGACTCATTCTTGATCGAATGGGCACCCACGTTGGTGGTCATGATCAGAATGACATTTCGGAAATCGACATTGCGGCCGAAGCTGTCGGTCAGACGTCCTTCCTCCATGACTTGCAGCAGCATGTTGAAGATGTCCGGGTGGGCCTTTTCGATTTCATCCAGCAGCACGACGGCGTACGGACGACGGCGGATTTTTTCCGTCAGCTGGCCACCTTCCTCGTAGCCCACGTATCCCGGAGGAGCTCCGATCAGTCGGCTGAGGTTGTGTTTTTCCATGTATTCGCTCATGTCGATCGTGATTAACGCTTCATCGTCGCCGAACATGAACTCGGCCAGTGCCTTGGCCAACAGCGTTTTACCCACGCCCGTGGGGCCGGCAAACATAAAGCAGCCGATAGGACGCTTCGGATCTTTGAGACCGCTGCGACTGCGGCGGACCGCTTTGGAAATCGCCCCGATGGCCGCATCCTGGCTGATCACCGTCTTGTGCAACTCGTCTTCCATTTTGAGCAGCCGAGCGCTGTCTTCGGTCGACAGGCGGGTCAGCGGGATACCGGTCATCTTGGAGATGACTTCGGCGATCACTTCTTCGTCGACCACGCCGTCAGCTTCCTCGGATTTTTCTCGCCATTCACGTTTGATCTGTTCTTTCTTTTTGCGGAGTTTGTCAGCTTGATCGCGGAGCGATGCGGCTTTCTCAAAATCCTGGTTGGCGACCGCATCTTCCTTGTCCTTGTTCAGCCGATCGATGTCTTCGTCGATTTCTTTCAGGTCGGGCGGGCGCGTCATGGTGCGGAGACGGACCCGCGCGCCGGCTTCGTCAATCACGTCGATGGCCTTATCGGGCAAGCAGCGGCCGGTGATGTAGCGGCCGGACAGATCGACAGCCCCCACGATGGCGTCATCGGTAATTTGCACGCGGTGGTGTTTTTCGTACCGCTCGCGGAGCCCCTTGAGAATTTCCACGGTTTCCTCAACGGTGGTCGGATCGACGATGATCTCTTGGAATCGCCGCGCGAGCGCGTTGTCTTTTTCGATGTATTTGCGGTACTCATCCAGAGTCGTGGCGCCGATACACTGGATCTCGCCTCGCGACAGCGCCGGTTTCAGCACGTTAGCGGCGTCGATAGCGCCTTCCGCGCCGCCGGCCCCGACCAGCGTGTGCAATTCGTCAATGAACAAGATGGTGTTTTTGGCGCGGCGGACTTCGTTCATCACCGCTTTGATGCGCTCTTCGAACTGGCCGCGATACTTGGTGCCGGCCACCATCATTGCCAGGTCGAGCACGACGATCCGCTTGTCGACCAGCAATTCGGGTACTTCGCCGGAGACCACGCGTTGGGCAAAGCCCTCGACGATTGCGGTCTTGCCCACGCCGGCTTCGCCCAGCAAAACAGGGTTGTTTTTGGTGCGACGGCACAGCACCTGAATGGCCCGTTCGATTTCATTCTGGCGACCAATCACCGGATCCAATTTGCCCTGGCGGGCCAGGTCGGTCAGGTCACGGCCGAAACTGTCCAGGGCCGGAGTCTTGGATTTACCGCTTTTGGTCCCGGTCGATTCGCTCGGCCCGCTTTCACGACCGCCCCGTTCGCCGGCTTCGCCGCCTTCCAGGCCGCTGCCCAGCAAATTGAGCACTTCTTCGCGCACTTCTTCCAGCTTCAATCCGAGGTTCATGAGAACCTGGGCGGCCACGCCCTCCTGTTCGCGCAACAATCCCAACAGTATGTGCTCGGTGCCGACAAAGCTGTGCGCCAGATTCCGCGCTTCTTCCATGGAATATTCGATAACTTTCTTGGCGCGCGGCGTTTGCGGGAGCTTGCCGATAGTGACCATTTCCGGTCCGCTTTGCACTAACTTCTCGACTTCCAGCCGAATTTTGCGCAGGTCCACATCCAAGTTTTTCAACACGTTGGCAGCCACCCCGTTGCCTTCCTTGACCAGGCCCAACAGCATGTGCTCGGTACCGATATATTCGTGATTGAATCGCTGTGCCTCCTGATTGGCCAGCTGCATCACTTTGCGAGCTCGTTCGGTAAATCGTTCGTACATCTTTAGTTCCTCCTGGCAGTTTGGACGCAAAACAAGCTTGCGACCTTACACGCCGTTTCCGGATGGTCACTTGCGACTGTCGTCGGCAAAAATGCTCACGCTGCTCGTCGTTGTGCCGAGTCGTCGGACCATTTCTCAGTCGCTGGATTGTCTGACAAGCTGAAGGTGGAATTGGTTGACACATCCGGCCCAACCGCTCCGGACTCGCTTGATTCCGGTGCTGAATCGGATACTGGATGATCAGTTGTTTCGTCTTGCCGCTCAGCGATCAACTCGCGACGCTGATGTTCGATGAACTGGCGTTCGCGGTGGATTTCAAACTCCCACGCCGCAGCAGCATCGAACCGGCCAAGCCGATTGAGCTGTTCGGCCGCTTTCTCAAGTCGACCGGTGCGCCTCAAAACGGCGGCCAGTAACAACCGCGCCTCGACGTCACGGGCATGCGATTCCAATCGCTCAAACAACAAGTTTTCGGCTTGTTTCCAATCTCCTTTTAAGTATTCGGTTTGGGCTTGAATAAACAAGGTGTCTGCATTTTCCACGGCCGTGTCGTGCCCAGTCTCACCGGTCACTTCGTTCGCTTCCGGCGCCAACAGGCGGTAAGAGCGAACAGCTGACACGGTCCACATCGCCACAACTGCCAGCCACACGATGGCGGCCACCGAGCGGCTCAGCAACAACGGCCACACGAAACTCGAAACCAAGGCTAAATTCAGCAGAACCGAAAAGCTGATCGCCGCAAAAAATGACGACCATTCGCCACGCAACCAAAGCCGCGCCAAACCCGGCCAGCAACACAGGATGAGTGGACGTCCGTGCATCAAATCTAACTCTGGCTTCCTACCAAAAGATACCACTCGCTGCATAAAAACGCGGCGAAATTTTAGCTTTCCAATCCCTGCCAATCAAGGCAAGTATTTCAGTTGCTTGGACTTACGTCGATCCATCGAAAATGGGTCCGCCACAGCAGCTTGGCCTATAATCGAGCCATACCTCATAGGTTCTCGACGTTTCGGTCCCAGCCGCAGATTATCAATTGAAATACCCTCGCGTTTCGCGAATCAATCACATATGACAGCACAGTTAATGCCAAAATCTTTTGACAGATCGAGCGTTAATACCGGGGATTCCGCAGCGGTCGCGATAAACCGTTGATACGGCAAGGTTTGCCTGCCGTACGGGCCTGGAAAATAATCTTTGGTACTAACTGTCCAGCTGCTATCAACCGCGATCAAAATGACATGTTGTCAGAGCAAAATGAGATAAAGTCAGGCTCGGATATCAACCGGATGGCCCCAGCCATCGACGCCAATTTCAACCGCGCCTGCGAAGCCGTTCGGGTCATTGAGGATGGTTTGCGATTCATGTTGCAGGATCGACATTTGGCGCAAATCGCCAAACAAACTCGACATCAACTCGCGGCGTGGGCCAGGCAAACTGGCGCGGATCGATGGGTGGGCAGCCGCGATCCACAACATGACGTGGGCCGACATACACAACTGCCTGCCGAATACGAGCGCCAGGATTTGAACGACATCTTGCGGGCCAATTTTGCCCGCGCCGGGCAATCGCTCCGTTGCCTCGAAGAATTCTCCAAAACAATCGACGTCGACGCAAGTCAATCGATTGAGCAAATCCGGTATGACCTTTACACCCTGGAACGCGCCTGCCTGGTCGGGCTAAGCAGCCGTCTCCGCATGTCGAGCGCGCGGCTTTGCGTGTTGTTGAACGCTGGTCCCGATGAAGCCGAGTTTCAACGTGTCGTGCACCAACTAATCGAGGGTGGCGCCGACGCCATCCAGCTGCGAGAAAAGTCTCTCGACGACCGCAGCTTGCTGGAACGCGCACCGCTGTTGGTGGAAATATGCCGCGATCGCGACGTTCTGTCGATCGTCAACGATCGACCCGACGTGGCGGTCGCATCCGGTGCCGATGGAGTTCATCTGGGGCAACAGGACTTGCCGATCGCCGCAGCCCGCCGCCTGATCGGCCCAGACCGGATGATCGGCGTTTCCACACATGATTTAACGCAAGCCCAACAAGCCGTAATCGACGGCGCCAACTATATCGGCATTGGACCGGTGTTTCG
Organism: Pirellulaceae bacterium; assembly: GCA_041599835.1. Classification (GTDB taxonomy): domain Bacteria; phylum Planctomycetota; class Planctomycetia; order Pirellulales; family Pirellulaceae; genus CAJQPP01. The sequence goes on along the minus strand of JBFILF010000052.1, from coordinate 4,174 downwards.
CTCGGCCACTAAGCACTTCGCCGAGTGGATTGGCACCGACGTACTGAATTCGGTGGCCGGCGAAATCTCGTTGCCTGCCTTTGCGATCGGCGGCATCGACGAGACCAATCTTGAAACGGTGTTGGCGACGGGCATGCGGCGCGTGGCGGTGAGTCAGGCAGTGCTCGGCGACGCCGACCGCATCGTGCAGCAATGTCGCTGCTTGAAAGACCTGCTATCCCGCGCGGACGACTCGCTTGAATCGACCGCAGTGACTTCCTAAGTTTTAGCCAGCACGAAAGCATGCCGACGGGCAAGTGTTGGTGCTAGTCGCGGCCACAAGGGGATGGAATCAATTGAGCGGCGACTGGAATCGACCTTATTGGACCAATCCGCTGCATCGGCCATGATGATGGAAATCGATCGCATCAAAAAGATTCCCTAGCCGGCCAGCTCAATCCAACACGCGGCATCAGCCAATACCGTAGGCCAGCATCGCATCGGCGACCTTGACGAATCCGGCGATATTGGCACCGCGTAGATAATTCGAATATTCGTCGTTTTCCCGACCGCTCCAATAACACTTGTCGTGGATGTCTTTCATGATCTTTTTCAATTTTTCGTCCACCTCGATCCGGCTCCACGACAGCCGCAACGCGTTTTGGCTCTGTTCCAGACCGGAAACCGCCACGCCTCCGGCATTGGCCGCTTTGGCCGGGCCGAACAGGATCCTGGCATCGATGAAGCGGTGAATCCCCTCCAATTCCGTGGGCATGTTGGCGCCTTCGCTGACCGCGATCACGCCATTGTCCAGCAATGTTTGGGCGTCGTCGCCTTCGATTTCATTTTGCGTCGCGCAGGGAAATGCCACGTCGCAGGGGACGCCCCAGGGACGCTGGTCTGCGTGAAAACTGGCCCGCGGAAATTGTTCGGCATATTCCGCGATGCGTCCGCGCCGAATATCTTTCAGCTCCTTGATGAATTTGAGCTTTTCAATATCGATTCCGTCAGGATCGTGGATAAAGCCGCTGGAATCGGACACCGTGACGACTTTGGCCCCCAGTTCAATGGATTTTTCAATGGCATAAACGGCGACGTTTCCCGACCCGGAAACCAGCACGGTTTTATCGCGAATCGAATCATCTTTGCGATTGAGCATGTTTTCGCAAAAGTAAACGCAACCATAACCGGTGGCTTCGGTGCGAATCAGGCTGCCACCGTAGGACAGTCCCTTTCCCGTGATCACGCCGGTGAAGCGGTTTGACATTCGCTTGTACTGTCCGAACAGGTAGCTGATCTCGCGCGAGCCGACTCCGATGTCACCGGCCGGCACATCAGTATCTTCGCCGATGTGGTGGTAGAGACCGGTCATCATCGCCTGGCAAAACCGCATCACCTCTCTGTCGCTCTTGCCCTTGGGATCAAAGTTGGAACCGCCCTTGGCACCGCCCATCGGCAAACCGGTCAAACTGTTTTTAAACACCTGCTCAAAGCCCAAAAACTTGAGCACGCTCAGATTGACACTTGGGTGAAACCGCAATCCGCCCTTGTAAGGACCGATCGAGTTGTTGAATTGCACGCGCCACGCGCGGTTAATCTGCACGTCGCCACGGTCGTCTTCCCAGACCACGCGAAACGTGACCACGCGATCCGGCTCGGTCATCCGTTCCAGAATCTTGGCTTCGCGGTATTGAGGATGGTCCAGTACAAACGGTATGAGCGTCTCAGCCACTTCCCGTACCGCTTGATGAAATTCCATTTCACCCGGGTTTCTCTCGACCACATGCTCCATGAAGGATTCAAGTTCTCCGGTCGCAGCGTTCTTCAACATGTTCCAAAACCTAAACCGCTCAGGCGGGTGACTGTACGAAGGATGTATAGCCGAGTAGAAACAACACTTAAAGTATCGTTCAATCGGCGTATTGGGACCAGCCGAATTTGTCAGAATTGAGCCGCAAACTGTCGCCGGCATCTTTCCCCAGGGAGCCCCCGGAATGCTTGAAGTGGAACAGAAATTCCAGGTCGCTGAACTGGCGCCGTGGCGAGAACGGATTATGGGTCGTTTTGCTGACGTTCGGGCAACGGTCCTGCAGCAAACCGATCTGTACCTGGCCCATCCCTGCCGGGATTTTAATGAAACGGACGAGGCGTTCCGGATCCGCTATCTCGATGAACGCATGTTTTTGACCTACAAGGGTCCGCGACAGTTTGATTCGGTCGCCGGAAAAACCACGAAAACGCGACGTGAGATCGAATTGGAGCTGCCCTTGGCGGCTGAGGACCGCGAACAGTTTCCGCTGCTGCTGCAGGCGCTTGGGTTTCAACCCGTGGCCCGCGTGGAAAAACGCCGGGAAAATCTGGCCACCACATGCGATGGCAAACCACTAACGTTTGCCCTGGACCAGGTCAGCCAGCTCGGATGCTTTGTGGAAGTCGAAGTGATTTCGGACGCACAACAACTGGTCGAAGCCCAGCAACTTGTTCGCCACGTCGCCGACCAGCTTGGCTTAAAGGACTCCATTGAATCGAGTTACCTCGAGCTGTTGTTGGCCGCCGCGGGACCCAATCCAGACCGTTCAAACGCGTCGGCGGCAATGACGTGGGAAAAGCACCCCGGCCATTAGATACATTTTCCATAGGGTTCAGGGATTCGCGCCACGGCCCGTGTGTCGTCCCTGAACGGCAAATAACCCGCATAAAGGTCAATTTCAATTCGGTGATCCATCCTTATGCCATTGCCCTGGTCCAACAAAATTTCAACGCGTGTCTTCGAATTGGGGCCGGGGTATTCTGGAACAGAGCATGCGCCGGTTGACGGCCAAATAATGGATCCGGGTCGCCGCGATCGGCGGCAACGGCCCATCGTTCGAACGATGCGAGAACACCGTGCTCAATGAACTGCGCGACAAAACGGAACGCTTGATTCGCAAGATGCGGGTGCGCCGATGCGAGATTCCGTTCGTGATTTTGTTTTGCGAGCGATCCGGCTCGTCTCATCTTTGTTCGATCCTCAGCAACCATCCACAGATTGCTTGCCGGTACGAAGACTTCAACGAAGTTCTGGTGAACGAGCAAAATCCTATTCCGGCCGGCACGCAAGCGGTGGCAATGGGCTCGGCCCGGTACCTTCGCCGCCTGGTTGATTTTCGTGGTAACCGCACCGACGATCCGACTCGGGGTCAAATCATTCAACATTTCCACAACATTTTTGCCTGCCGCGTCAAAGCTTGCGGTTTCAAGCTGAAATGCCGCATCCAAATGCAACTGTATCCGGAAGTTATGAAGGAATTGGAAACGTTAATACCTGATTTGCACGTAATTTCGTTGCAACGAACCAATGTGCTCAAACAGGCAATCTCGCGCCAGAATATGCTGCGGATTCGGGCCGCGAGCCAGGGGGAAACCTGTAACTTGACGACGGCCTTTCAACCCGAATCCGGTTTCGATCGGCCGTTTCACATCGACACGCAATTGGTGTTGAATCACGCGCGAATGATGGCCCACGACAACGAATTGCTTGACGACTCGGTGAGACGGCTGGAGCAGCAAACTGCCAGTCCCGCGTTGAATCTGACCTATGAAGAGCTGTTGGCCGACGAAGCGGGCATCGCCAGACGCGTCTTCGAATTTCTGGAAGTCGATCCGCAGGCCCCGATTTACTCGAACGTCTTCAAAGCGACTGCCGATGATTTGTCGTCGGTGATCGCCAACTTCGACGAACTGCGCGGCGCCGTGCACGGCACCGAATTTGAATCGATGATTTGATTACGTTACCGTATAACGGTCATCGCCATCACAGATTCCATCCGGCGGAAAGGGGTACTCGGTGCGAGGTCTCATGCCTTGGCTGCGACGATTGGTGTTTGTCATTGCATTCACCGCGGCTTGTTTTGTCCAACCGCGCCGCGGCATGGCCCAACAAGATGAATCGTTTTCCGTCGTCGAGGCCACCATTGCCGATATCCACGCGGCCATCCAGACAAATCAGCTCACCTGTGAACAACTGGTCCAGATCTATTTAAAACGTATCCAATCCTACGACCAGCCGACCAAACTCAACGCCATCGTCGTCGCTAATTCGCGAGCTTTGGAACGAGCGCGCCAGTTGGATCAGCAGTTTGAGCAAACAGGTAAACTGCTGCCGCTGCACGGAATTCCCGTCGTGGTCAAAGACAATTATGACACGCGGGATTTG
>JBFILF010000051.1:0-16278 GCA_041599835.1 Pirellulaceae bacterium | reverse complement strand
CATACCCGTGGAGCAGCAAGAACCCTTCTCCGCCGCCCATGCCAGGGGATTTCCGCCCGAACCGCCGCCCATGCTGGATGTTTTTATTCCGTATCGACCGCGAATCCCAGAGTTTGAGCATTTAACCGTCGGGAACCGAATGGTTTTCGAACAAGATGGCAGTCTGGAATCGCCGCGGTTTTCTGGAGATCAGAAACTCGAAGATGCACTGAACGACGTGAAACATGTCAAACGAGGTAGTCGCGGCGATGAAGTGCGCAAAATTCAAGAGTCGTTGGTCGATCTCGGTTATCCGCTGCCCCGTTTTGGCATCGACGGCATTTTCGGCAGCGAGACGAAATCAGCGGTAAAAAGCTTTCAGCGGGTGTCCGGTCTCAGCGGCCGGGACGTGGACGGCATTGTTGGCCCGATCACCATGGGGCGGTTGGACCGAGCTGACGCCGGGCTCTCGTCGCGCCGAGGATTCATTAGCGGCCTGGGCCGATGCCGAGGAAAGATCAACGTATTTTGCCCGCAATACTTGCAAGCCGACGAAGATGGCGATGTCGCCGGGACCTGCGTTGAGCAATCATTGCTGGGCAGCGCGACTCCGGACGATAGCGGATTTCGATCTCGCGATACGCTGTGGTACAAAACGACACTACCCGCGGGCAGCCCCGCCAATAAATTCCGCGTGCATCACGTCGCCAAGGATTCGGCGGGCCGGGTATTTCATGTTTTGCCGCCACATGAACCGGATCCGAATTGGCACCGCATATGATTTCTCGCTCAACAGGCTGCGGTCGGCAGCCGGATCATTATTGAAGTCATGCTCACCTGCAACGGGAAAGTGGCGCACGACCGCCGAGGCCGGCCGCAATTAATCCGTTGCCGTCGGATACCGGTACGACCGGCGCCCGTCTCATCCAGTCCCGAACAGCTTGCGCTGCGAGTTGCCCACGCGATTGAATCCGCGGACGTGCGGCACATGTTGGGACCTGCAGCGGATTTGTCTCCAGCCTTGTTGTTTGACAGCCTGGCATTTGATTGCGCGCCGGGTTTACACGAGCACATGCAAAAAAGTTTTGACGTTGTTGCAATGCCCGGAGAGAATTTGAACGATTCAACTCGGCGGGGTGACGTCATCATTCACCGCGCGCTCGGCGAAGGAGAGCTGGCAGGGGCGGAAATGATTGTCGAGCGTTTTTCAGGCTGGCCGACGGAAAGTTACGTGTCGGTCCTTCCGCTGGATCGCGGTTCGCGTCGCGTTCGCAAACGGCGCTTAACGGATCGTTTTGGCCGGCTCAACCACGGCACGCTGATCTTGCGGCCCAGCCGTCGGCACCGCCGCTTGTCATCGCGGCGGCGCGTCAGATCGCCGCGACACTTGAGGGCTCGTTTTGCTCCGCCGCCCATAGGCGAAGCCGTGGTTTGCACTCCCGCAAGTGTGCCCGATTCGCGGCGAAGGGGACTTCACCCGACGATTCGTCGCGGCAATACCAATTCGTCGGTGGGGCATGCCCAACAACTGCTCAACCGGTTTTTAGCGGCAGCCGGAACACCGACGTTCTGCCGCGACCGATCGGCGGCGACGGCCTCAATGATTGCATCGGGGCTGGCGACGTTGACATCGCGTGGGCAAAATCCGTTGATCGTGGATTGCATTTTTGGACGCAATACCAAATTGGCCACGCAAATGTTTCAGGCCTGCATGAACATCGCGCGCGACGGCGTGATTGGTCCAGTCACCTGGGCGTTTTTGGAGTTGCTCAATCCTTTGGTCGCCAGGCCCAGCATCACATCGCGGCCCTGCTGCATCCTCGCTCCCGACTTTCTAACCAACGTCAATATTCTCGATCCGTCCGCCGTCGGTACGCACAACGGCAGTTCGGAAGCCAACGGCCAATTGTATTGTGGCAAAGCGGGTTTTGTTGATCTGGGGCACGTGCGGGACATGATCGACTTGACGAAATTCCTGCACGACCAGCTCACCGCCTCCGCCGGGCCACCGCAGGTCATCCGCACGATATTGGGAATCGTTTCGATCAGGCGCACGCCGACCAACCCCGCCGAGACCGCCGCCGCCATCGCATTCGATGACGCCATGGGACACGAAATCGTCAGCTGGGACCAGCTGACGCCCGGCGGACGCAACTCGTCCTTTTCACCGGAAGACCTCGTTAGCAACTTTCTGGGGACCGTCGTTGCCAGGCGCGCCATCACGGCTGGCGGAGCCTTTAATGCCGCCGCCACGACGGAACTTGACTCCCTGCTTACCTCGCTCGATGTGCAAACCAAAACCGAAAGCGAAGCATCGTTTGGTTTGATCAACGGCCGCTGGGTGATTTTTTCAGGAACGACTTCGCTGTTGCGCAATGATTACCTGCAACGCCGCAACTTCACTCGCCAACCGTTCAAAACCGGGCATCCAAGTGATGCGGCGACGCCGGCATTCGTGACCGCGGCATTTTCATCAACGGCCAAAAACGATTATGACTACTTCCATCTGGAAGGCGGCAACGTGCTGGCGAAACGACATTTTGCCAGAGAGATTGCCCGCATCAAAGGCGAGGCGCGCGCCGCCTTTGGCGTTGACTTCGATAAACCCTGACAACGGCAGCGATGTCAAGTGAAGGTCCGATGAGCATGCCTGACACCCACCGGAGGAATGACGCCGAAGCGCAAAACAACGTGTCGGTCAGGATACTGTGGCCGGCGCTCGGATTCCCCGCGGTGATCGCACCTCGCGATCCTCCCTCGGAAAGTGCCATGCGGGAGTGTGATGCGACGCGCTGCATTTGTTTGTTGTTACTGTCCAATCAAAGGTATTTGTCCAAGCGGCAGGTCGCCAACAGCCTTCGCTACGTTCCATGGATTGACCGCGGTCGCCGGTTCATCCCAGCTGGGGAGGCGGGCTCGTTTCGAGAAGAAGACCTGGTCGTGCACAACTTTTCCAGTGATTCTCGATTTGCCCAAGACAAATTTGGGATAAACCTCCCTTTCGGCGCAAACGAAGACGATAAGAACGGCGTGCTGGCTACACTTGCCAAATATGTGCGGAATTTCTACCGCAAACTGCCCAAGCGAAGACGATTGACACATTTTCACGAGATCCGCGTGTATGAAAGGGCTTCCGGCCAACTGGCCGACGGGAAGTATCACCTGTTTTGGAACAACCGTCGCGCCAAGCAGAATGCGCCTTCCGACGAATTGCAGCTATTGCTTGACCAATTTGCGTTGCCGAGGCGCAAAAAACTTCGATGGCTGTGGGATCAAAAGGCATCGTTTTTGCGGCGGGAATATGAATTCGAATACGGCGTAGTGCATCCGCCTTACAGTTTAATGGCCATGCGCAAAACGCGGTACGAGATTCTTCATCCGCTATTTGTTAAACGCCCCGCGTCTCAGGTCATCAGCATTGGGCATCTCACCGATCTTCATGTCAGCGTCCGCGCTGACGTCTACGAACGCAACTTGGTCCAGCGCCGAATGTCCGGAATTTCCTTTAATAATTGGAACAAAAGTGCCAGTAAACTTTACGAAGACGCTCAGGAGGCTTGCGACGTTGTGCTGCTTACCGGCGACTTGATCGATTACGGTAGCGGGCATTGGGGCACGAACGCCAACGAATTGCTCGGTGAGGATCGACTGTACCAGGTCGACCGCAATTGGCTGCTGTTTTATGACTTCCTGGCATCCGGCGGGTCGTATCAAAAACCCGTGTACACGATCCTCGGCAACCATGATTGGCGGATCAACCCCTATCCGCCTTTCGCGCCCGGTTCTCCTTCGCCCCAGACGTTGATTCACAATTACCGGAAACTCGTAAAGGGCAAGACCAAAAAACAGGCCAAAGCCTATCTGCAAGGGATCATTCGCCGGCTGCATGGACCTGGACACCATCGAAAGTTCTCGTATTACGGCGACTCTGAAGACGATTTTGTGCAGCGGATGTGGAAAAGTGGCGGAATCCTCAAGGCACTCAAAAGTTTGCTGATGCAGAAAGGCACGCTAGATTTGCCGCACGTTCCCACGGAAACCACTACGGAATCGGTGGCCTGGTATCTGCTAACGATCAACCCATTTTTCGACTATTCATTTTCACTACCCAGCGGCCACCACTTCCTCATGCTCGACTGGGGTGAAGATGAAAACGTGTTACAGCCCATCGTTCGAAACGGTATCAGGTATCCCTTGCGGCTTAGTGTCTTAGGGCCGCGACCGCGCAAATCACTTACGTCGCTTCAACTGGACCTGGCTGAGTCGTTTGTCACCGTCCCGGGTAAGGCCAAAGTCGTCGGAATTCACGCGCCGATCATCGGCCCGTATCCGGTTTGGTCCAACCAGGACCTGCGGAATGGGAAAAAGGTCTACAGGAAAAAAACCGGCATCCGCGGCCCCCGTGGCGGACATCGGATCTATGCCGTGCGACCCAAGGGCGGCGCGCACGGAATGGTCGCCGATTACGGCTCGATCACAAAAAATCGGACTCGGATTATCAAGGCGATGGCGCGGTCCGACTCCGGCGTGCGACTGGTGCTGGCCGGACACATTCACCGAAACGGTTTATTCGTCGTTCACAAATCCGGAAGAGGCTCAAAGCAAAAGCTGCTGGTGCGCGGTGTTACCCCGGCACAAGTGCGCGGCGCGGCACCGCCAGCCGTTTCCACAACGACACAGGGTAAGCACGGACCGCTATACGTCAACACAACCAGCGCCGGCCCGCGCGGCAACTACACTCCGGTCAGCGGCCGGCACCGCAACATCAATCCGGGATATGCCCGTATCGAGTTGCATCGCGATGGGACAATCCAAAATGTCAGTTTTCACAAGGCATTTGTGCCGGTCGTTTACAAGCGCCGGCCACGACCGGTTCATCCTTAGTATTTGGCGGCCAACGTTTTTTTCACATCGACCACTTAGTCAATTTGTGAATAATTGTTTTTTTTGAGGTCGCGCCGCCCCAATTCTCATCCGTGCCGAATGACGGTGTACGTTCAGCCAGTTGCCTTCGAACACAACTAGGCACGTTTGGCGCGCTTCGATTTTCGAGGCCTTTGCCGTGAACCGAGCAAGCGATCGACCGGATCCGCCGAGCTACTTGTTCTCGCGATTTATCTTTTTTCGATTGCTGGGGCTGGTGTGTCTGATCGCTCACTTGTCGCTGTGGTCCCAGATCATTGGGTTGATCGGAGAAGCGGGAATTTTGCCGGTCGGCGAGTATTTGGATCAAGTGTCCGATGCATGGCCAGGCCGCGCGCATTTGGTGGTGCCCACTCTGTTCTGGCTCAACGCATCGGACACGGCGCTGCACGTGGCATGCGCCGCCGGAACCGTTTTGTCGTTGTCGCTGATCGCCGGCCTTGCCCATCGCCTGACGATTTTGTTGCTGTGGATCAATTACCTGTCGCTGTTCCAGGCCAGCCAGATTTTTCTGGGATTCCAGTGGGACACGCTGCTGCTGGAAACGCTGCTGTTTTCATGGTTCATCGCGCCGCCCGGCTGGCGGATGGGGCAGGGCCATGCGGCACCCGTCTCGCCAATTGGCCGCTGGGCCATGTGGTGGTTGTTGTTGAAGCTGATGTTCCTGTCGGGCATCACCAAATTGCTTTCGGGCGATGAAAGTTGGCGGGACTTGACCGCCATGAATTACCATTACTTTACCCAGCCGTTGCCCAACGCCATCAGCTGGTACTTCTATCAACAACCCGAGTGGTTTCACCGGTTCAGCACGGTCGGCATGTACGTCGCGGAACTGGGCGCCCCGTTGCTCATCTTGGCACCGCGGCGCCTGCGCCATGCCGGTGCGCTGTTTATGTTCGTGCTGCAATTGATGATTGGCTTGACTGGCAATTACGGGTTTTTCAATCTGTTGACTTGTGCGCTGTGCATTCTGCTGCTGGACGACCAATTGATTCAGCGAATTCTTGGGCCCAATTTGTTTTTTCATCAAACCCGTTCGAAACCACAACAGGGATTCTGGTCACGAGGTTTAGTTTGCGGTGCGCTGATCCTGTTATTGTTGTTAAGTGGGTTGAAATTTATGTCGGAGATGACGTATACGCAAAATGCCAGGCAAAATCCGCGATGGGTCACCGCGGCCCAGAATTATGCCAACGACTACCTGATGGCCTGGGTCGCCGAGCAGGTGTTCCGCCGGACCGATCGATTCGCCTCGGTTAATGGCTACGGGCTATTTCGAGTGATGACCACCACGCGTCCGGAACTCGTGATCGAACTCAGCGCATCCGGAGTGGAGTGGCAAGAACTCAGTTTTCGATACAAACCCGGCGATGTTCAGCGGCGGCCGGGATTTGTAGCGCCCCACATGCCGCGACTGGATTGGCAGATGTGGTTTGCCGCCCTCGAAGTTCCCGGCAGTGACCGCTGGCTGCGGGCATTTTTTGTCCGCCTGCTGCAAAAATCACCACCGGTTTGGAATTTGCTCGGCGAAGAAATCGGCGAGCGGGAAATTCGCTTCGTAAGAGTTACCCGCTATCGATATGAGTTCACATCCCGTGCTCAGCGCAATCGTGACGGAGCCTGGTGGCGGCGGCAATTGTTGTTCAGGTCGCCGGCGTTGGATGTCGACGATCTCATCCGGTAACGATCTCATCCGGTAACGATCTCATCCAAAGAAACGCTCTTATCCAGAACGCTATGGCGCGAAAACCGGCAGAAAATTAAGCGGCATCTGCAAGATAATGCAGGCCATGGCGGTGCCATATTCACCCGAATGAGACGATGTCCACGATCCGTCGGCTTGTTGTCGTTGTAACAGTTCGTCGCGGATTGCCGGATACCACTGATTCCAGTACTCGCCGCCCGCATGCCACATGGCTTGCACGGCGTAGTACTGGCCGTAGAAATAATGCCCGCTGCTGCCGGCGCCCGAGGGTTTTTGACCCATCAAAAAGTTCAGCGCCTTGGTGACCTGATCTCCTTCGTAGATTCCCGCGCTGTACAGTGACGTCACGCCGGCAGCCGTCATGGCAAATGTGGCGTGACCGCCCCGCAGCGTGTAGCGAAAACTGCCGTTGGCATTCTGGCTGTTTTTGACGTATTCGATGCACTTGCTGCGCGTTTCATCGGGGACGTGAATGCCCGCATCGCGGGCCGCCCGTAATCCCATGATCTGGCATACCGTGACCGACAGGTCGGCGTCCTGCTTGACCGGTTGGTACCGCCAGCCGCCGTCGTTGTTTTGGCAACGGACCGTAAGTTGCACGGCGCGGCGCAGTTTTTCGCCGATCTCGGTTTTTTGGGTCATGCCGTAGGATTCGGCCAGGAACAGCATCGCAAAACCGTGTCCGTACATATTTTCATTGACGGCGTTATCCGTGCGGGCAATGTAACCCGACCTGCGGACGTGCTTGAGCACAAACTCAATGCATCGCTCCACGTGCATGCCGTATTTACCTTCGGCCGGCGCGCTGCCGCCGCACATCATGGCCAGACCACCCAGCGACCCGACGGCCACGCCACTTTGCGGCCCGCTATTGCCAAAACCACCTCGATTGGGTCCGGATTTGATTTGGCGGCGCGACAGAAAGGCCAGCCCCCGATCAATCGCGGCTTGCGCAGGAGCCGTGATCAATTCGGCCGGTGATTTTTCCTTGGACCGGTTTTTATTGGCACGGACTTCTTTAGCCGACAGAGGCTGCGGCGCGTGACAACTCCACAGCCATCCCGCGGAAACCGCGGCGCCAACTGGCAGCGCCGAGGATCCAATCAAAAACTGTCGGCGATCGAGGCCGGCCTGGTTTTGGAAAGGGCGGGAGGGTTTCATGCAATTCGATGCGACCGTGTATGGGCAAGGTGGTACGCATTGGGTGCGTATCTAATTCCCAAGTATACACTATTCCTGCCCTCTCCCAACGTCAAACAGCGGTTTACCCGAGCGAAACCCCCACCGCATTTTTCGCGGCAATTGACTGACCAAAATGTTCGTCGCTACACTCATGTGCTGATTGGATTTGTCCGGCCGCCTAGATCGCCGTTGGTCTGTGGCGCATGCCGAAAATGTTCACAACAAAAGTCCCGTCGATCGACTCAAGGATGAAATTGAATGTCAGTTTCTGCCACCAGCATTGATCAGTTGTCCATCAACACGATTCGCACATTGTCGATGGATGCCGTGCAGCGCGCCGCCAGCGGTCATCCGGGAACGCCGATGGCGTTGGCGCCGGTGGCGTACTGTTTGTGGAGCCAGTCGCTGAGTTACGATCCGGCGCACCCCCATTGGCCGGCGCGCGATCGATTTGTGTTGTCGTGCGGACACGCTTCGATGTTGTTGTATTCGATCCTGCACCTGGCTGGTGTGCAACAAGTCGACTCGTCCGGAGAGCCCACCGGCAAGCCGGCAATTTCGTTGGACGACATTCGCAATTTCCGGCAACTGCATAGCCCCTGCGCCGGGCATCCCGAATACGGCGAAGCACCGGGAATCGAAACCACGACCGGTCCGCTTGGCCAGGGCATCGGCAACAGCGTCGGCATGGCGATCGCGTCCAGTTGGTTGGCCGCGCACTTCGATCGGCCGGGGTTCGACCTGTTTGGTTTTAACGTGTATGCCCTGTGCAGCGACGGCGACTTGATGGAAGGCGTCGGCCGCGAGGCTGCTTCGCTGGCCGGGCATCTGGGGTTGTCCAACCTGTGCTGGATTTATGACGACAACCGCATCACGATCGAAGGCTCGACAGACCTGGCCTTTTCCGATGATGTCGGCGCGACGTTTGAAGCACTGGGGTGGAACGTATTGCGCATCGACGACGCCAACGATGTCGACTCGATCGCCGCGGCGTTGGAGATTTTCAAACGCACCGACGATCAGCCGACGCTGCTCGTCGTGCCCTCGGTAATTGGTTACGGAGCACCCAACAAACAAAATTCTGCGGCCGCGCACGGCGCGCCATTGGGTGAGGAAGAGGTCAAGCTGGCCAAGCAATTTTACGGCTGGCCCGAAGACTCCTCATTTCTGGTGCCGCCCGACGTGGTCAGTCATTTTGCCGATCACATCGGCCAGCGCGGCCGCCAGCTGTATTCCAAATGGTTGGAGGACTGGGAAAACTATCAAGCCAAATACACACACGAGGCGGCGCAGCTGACGCAAATCTGGCAGCGGCGATTGCCGCCTGAATGGGACGATAATCTTCCGGCGTTTACCGCCGCCGACAAGCCATTGGCGACTCGCTCGTCGTCCGGCAAAGTACTGAACGCCGTTGCCAGGCAGGTCCCGTGGTTCATGGGCGGCTCGGCGGACTTGGGCGGATCCAACAAATCGCTGATCGACGGCGAAGGCGATTTCGCGCGGGGAAACTATGGGGAACGCAACCTGCATTTCGGCGTTCGCGAACATGCGATGGCGGCCGTTTGCAATGGCATGTCGCTGTGCGGGATGCGCGCCTACGCCGCCACGTTTTTTGTGTTCACCGATTACATGAGACCCTCCATGCGGCTGGCCTGTTTGATGAAACAACCGGTGCTGTACATTTTGACGCACGATTCGATCGGGCTCGGCGAAGACGGCCCGACGCACCAACCGATTGAACACCTGGCCGCCTGTCGCGCCATGCCCGGTTTGACGGTGCTCCGCCCGGCTGACGCCAACGAAGTGACTTTCGCTTATCGCGCAGCGCTCACGCAGACGCAAGGTCCCACGGCGCTCGTCCTGTCGCGGCAAAACTTGCCAACATTGGATCGCGATCAACTCGGCCCAGCCGACGGGACGCTGCGCGGCGGTTACGTGTTGCTCGATTCGGACGATCCGCAGTTGATCCTAATCAGCAGTGGCAGTGAAGTGCCCTTGTGTGTGGAGGCGGCGCGGCAACTACTGCAGCAGGGAATCCCGGTGCGGGTGGTGAGCATGCCAAGTTTTGAATTGTTCGAACAACAAGATGACGGTTACCGCCAAAAGGTATTGCCACCCGATATCACGCGGCGGATCGCCGTGGAGGCGGGCATTCGCCAGGGATGGGAACCCTATCTCGGCCCCGATGGCGTATTTATCGGCTTGGAAGACTTCGGGTGTTCGGCGCCGTACGAGGATCTCTATCAGCATTTTGGGCTCACCAGCGCCGCCATTGTGGAAACCGCCGCACGAATGCTCAATTAAATTGAGGAGGGCTGGCCCTGCCCACCCGCTCGCCGGCGCGTGTTGCCGGTTGCCAATCGTGGCGAATGGCATTTACCGCTTGCCCTGTTTCAGCTTTTCAATGGCTGCTGGCAATTGCGGATCGACAATCCCCTCGGCTCCTTTTCCTTCCGAGTCAATGCGGAAGCGGACGTCCTTTTCAATTTGTTTGACGTTGGTGCGCCAGAATTTTTCCTTCCCATCGCGCGACGCCGGTTCGTTGAGCGGTCGCATAATCCGAAATCCCACGCCGGTGGACGGCTCGGTCGTAAACCACCAGGGGCTTTTGGGAATGTTGGGGTCTTCGACTTTCCATTCTTCGTCGTCGGTGGCCAATCGCGCGGCGCTTCGGCAATCTTCGGCGTACAGTTCCCAGGAGCCGCCCCGGACCACTAGCGGATAAGCAGCGGTGGGCCATTGCAGCGCCTCGTCGGCGGCAAGCACGTTGTCCGTTTCGCCGTGCGGGTACCCGTTCTCGTCATACGCATCCAACACCCATTCCGACACATTGCCGTGCATGTCGTACAAGCCCCAGGGGTTGGGCTTTTTTTGCCCGACTTCGTGACGTTCGTAGTCCGAATTGTCATCGTACCAGGCGTATTCTTCCAACTGTTCGGGGTCATCTCCAAACGAATAGGCGGTTTTCGTGCCGGCCCGGCAAGCGTATTCCCATTCCGCTTCGCTGGGCAACCGATAAAACTGTCCGGTGATGATGCTCAACCACTTGGTGTATTGCTTGGCCGCATACTGGGTCATCGTGGCGGCCGGCTGCCTGGGATCGTCGCCGGCGTCGAACGTGAAGCTTGGATCGTAAAGAGAAGAGGGAGCGGTGATGGCATCGATTTTGCGCTGTTCGGTGACCATGCGAATGCCCTGGCTTTGAAACTCCTTGAAGATGTCATGCAAATCCATGTACCGTTTATACTCTTGCCAAGTGACCTCGAATTGGCCCATCCAGAAGGGCTCGACGCGAACTTTGAATTGGGGGCCCTCGTCGTCGCGCCGCTCATCTTCGTCCTCGGGGCTGCCCATCACAAATTCACCGCCAGGGATTGGCACCATATCAAATGAAATCTCGGTGCCCGGAATCGTGGTTTGGTAGGGCACCATATACCCTTCGTCAATCTTCACGAACCGGCCGTCAGCGGGTTTCTCAGCAACGACACCCAGGGGCATTTCTTGGGCGGACGCATGTCGCGCTCCAAACGCTGTACCAACAACGAATCCGCCGAGCGCGAGAATGAATGCTAAAGTAAAACGCGTCATCTAATAATGCCTTGCCGATGGAGACTCATAACTGCCAAATCATCTCAGCCGATATCCAGCGATTAATAATCGAACAGAGCGTTCTGGCCGGGAATCTTGCGCGATGGATTCGCTGAATCATACGAGCCCACATTGTAGTTGGCCCGTGCAAGAATGCCCACCAGTTAACTCGTGGTCAACGGCTCGGAGAGCTCGCCGACCAGATTCTTTGCCATTTGCCGCTTGACCTGGTCGACACTTAAATTTTGACTGAACAAAAACATCAGTTTTGTAATCGTCGCTTCGACTGTCATGTCGCCGCCGGAGATGACGCCGACATCGGTCAAGGCACGACCAGTGGCGTAATCGTTTTGTGATACACCGCCGTGCTGGCATTGGCTGAGATTGACGATCGTCACGCCGCGTTCGACGGCGCTGCGGAGCGTGGACAAAAAGGCCCGGTCATTGGACGGACCATTGCCAGCGCCGTAGCTTTCCAGCACCATTCCCTGCAGCGGCGTTTGCAGTACGTTGTCGAGCACGTCCGGCGTCACGCCGGGGAACAGCCGAAAGGTCGCGAGTTTCGCCGGCCGAATGTCCCGCACCGCCAGTGCTTTCTGGGTCCTGTCGGCCGGCGGCCGTTGGCGGATACGGCGGGCAAACACCTGGATATGAGTGCCCACCAGGCCCAGTGGCGGTTCGTTGGGCGAATCGAACGCATCGAAGTTGGACGTGCTGGCTTTGGTGGTACGGCAGCCGCGCAGCAACCGGCTGCCGAAGTAAACGCACACTTCCGGGACGGGAAACTCGGTGGCGATAATCATCGCAGTGATCAGATTCTCCCGGGCGTCATTGCGGCGCAGGCACAATGGCAACTGCGAGCCGGTGAGGATCACCGGCTTGTCGACTCCCTCCAGCATCAAGGGCAAGGCACTGGCCGTGTAGGCCATGGTATCGGTGCCGTGCAGCAACAAAAAAGCGTCAAAATCCTGGTAATGGTCCGCGATGTCGCCGGCCATGCGCTGCCAATCCAGCGGAGTGAAGTTTGCCGAATCGAGCACCGGATCGTATTCCTTGACCACGAATTCCGGCATCGTTTCGTCGTGCAGCTCGGGCATCCGCGCCATCTGCGTTTCCAGGAAGCCTTGGGCGGGCCGAAAACCCCGCTCGGTTGGCTTCATTCCCATCGTTCCGCCGGTGTTGATGATCAACAACTTCTTTTTCATGTCAGAGGAACCGATCAGCTAGCCGAAAAAATACTGGAAGTGAAAACCTGCCAAACTTGGCCGATCAAGGTTGATTCGATGCCGAACGTAATGCAAGATGGCATGAGCGATAAACCTGTAGTGCCTCAACAATGTGTTGCCACGCGAAGAAACGATCAGCCGCAAGGCGCTAGCCCACGGTTTTTTCACCTAAACCGGACGCTAGCGCGTTCCGGCTGATAACAACACAAAAATAGGGCACTACCAATTAACCAAACAACCGTATTGTCCACAAATCCAATAGAGGGTCCTATGGCTGAACAAGAAAAACCCCCGGCGCCACGCACCGTGCCGGTCAAAGACGACAAGGCAATCTGCGCGTATGCAAATTTCTGCCGCGTCACTGGATCACCCGAAGAATTAATCGTCGATTTTGGATTGAACGCCCAGCCGATGGGAACCAACGACCAGCCGGTGGAGATCACCCAGCGAATCGTACTGAATTTCTTTACCGCCAAGCGTCTGTTGCATGCGCTGCACGTGTCGGTTCAACGCCACGAGAAGGTGTTTGGTAATATTGAAACGGACATTCAAAAACGTGTGATATCCGAAGCGCAAACACAATAGCCAGCGGTGATTTAAACTGACTGTGCCCCGGCAAAAGTCCCCTCAGCGAGCCCCGTTGCGAGATTAACGGGACTCGCTTATTTTTTTGGGACGGCGTGTCGTTTTTATTCTGCAACTTCGTTCGCGAGGAGTTCCCGCCATGGCCAAGCAAAACATTGCTGACATCGACGTGGCAGACCAAACGGTGATCATGCGCGTGGACTTTAACGTGCCTCAGGACGAGCAGGGAAACATTACCGATGACCGGCGAATTGAAATGGCATTGCCTTCGGTGCGTTCGGTAATCGACCGCGGCGGCCGGCTGATTTTGATCAGTCATCTCGGCAGGCCGACCGGCGACGCTGCCGAGGACGCCCGGTACAGTTTACAGCCCGTGGCGCGGCGTTTGGGCGAGCGGTTGGGAATGCCCGTCCAGTTTGCCACCGACACGGTCGGTTCCGACGCGCGGACCAAAGCTGGCCAATTGAAAAACGGCCAAGTGCTGCTGCTGGAAAACTTGCGATTTCATCCAGGTGAAAAGCAGGGTGATGCGGCATTTGGCAGCCAGCTGGCCAGCCTGGCAGACATTTACTGCAACGATGCCTTTGGAACTTGCCATCGCGCGGATGCTTCCATGGTGGCGCTGCCGCGGGCCATGGAAAACAAACCCAAAGTGGTGGGCTTTTTGGTCGAGCGCGAGATCCGTTTTCTGCAGCAAGCGATTGAGGACCCGCAACGACCGTTTGTGGCCGTGCTGGGCGGCGCCAAGGTGTCGGACAAAATCAGCGTGATCGCCCATCTGCTCAACCTCTGCGATCGCGTGTTGATTGGCGGGGCCATGGCGTTTACGTTTGTGCGGGCCCACAACGGCCACGTCGGCAAGAGCCTCGTGGAAGAAGACAAGATTCCGCTGGCCGCGCAATTGATGGAGCGGGCCGGCGACAAACTGGTTTTGCCGGTCGACGCGCAGTGCCGCGACCGGATTGATTCCGATGGCGAAGCAACCACTGCCCCGATTGACCAGATACCCGACCACATGATGGGACTGGATATCGGACCGGAAACCATTCAGCAATTCACTGGCCACCTGGCACAGGCCAGAACGGTTGTCTGGAATGGGCCCATGGGTGTGTTCGAAACGCCCCCCTTTGATCAAGGCACTCGGGCCCTGGCCGAAGCGATTGCCGACAGCGACGCGATTAGCATTATCGGCGGTGGCGATAGCGCCGCGGCCATTGCCCAACTCGGTTTGCAAGACCGGGTGACCCATGTCAGCACCGGAGGTGGCGCCAGCCTGGCGTTGCTGGAAGGCCAGCAATTCGAAGCGCTGCAAGTGCTCGACGAGAAACGCGACGTGGCCCGTACATGATCCGCTTGGTCGTCTTGTGCCCGGTAAAAATTCAAATGATCGACACCTGTCGCCTGCCGCATTAGGATATTTGCTTCAGTTCCATCCATCCACATCGTTCAGGTAAATAGCATGTTGGTTCGAAACATCGCGATGGCCAGTTGGTTTTTTTGTGTTGTCTTGCTGTGCTGGATACCGGTTGCGTCATCGCAGTCCATTGCCATGGATCAACTGCCGGGCCACCAACTGTACGAGGAAGCCAGCAAGGCAATCAGCTCGGTTCGCGCCGCACAGATTCAACGACCACACTGGTCGGCCGACGGCGTGTTTTACTTCAGCCTCGACGGCGCGCGCATGCAAGTCGAACTCGCGACCGGTCAGATCAGCGAAGCGACCGACGAACCCGAACAACCCAAGAAATCTGCCGCAGCGACGCGTGCCAATCGTTCGCGAGTCGCGCGCGCGCGGCAACGCACCACGGTTGAATCTCCGGACGGCAAGTGGAAGGCCATCTACCGCAATTTCAATATCGTGCTGGAACCCGTGGAAACCAAGGCCACGCCTAATGAATCTGCCAACCCGATTGATGTGACCACCAAAGGCACCGAAAAGCACCGATTCGGAACAGCCTGCTGGGTCTACGGTGAAGAGTTGTCTCAGCAAGACGCCATGTGGTGGTCGCCCGACTCCAAAAAATTGGCGTTCTACGAAATTGACGAACAACACATGAAAACGTATTACTTGACCACGCGCAACACGCAGGCATACACGTCATTACATCAAGAGCAGTACCCCAAGGCGGGCGAGGACAACCCGCACGTGGCGTTGCACGTATACGATCTTGAACAAAAGTCCACGACGCGACTTCAGTTGGATGGACCGATCGACCAGTACATTTACGGGATTGATTTTTCGCCCCACGGCGATGAGTTGATTTTTCACCGCACCAATCGCTGGCAAAACCAGCTGGATATCATGGCTGCGGATCCGGTTTCCGCTTCGACGCGCACGGTATTGACTGAATCGCAGGAAACCTGGCAAAACAATTCGCCGCTGATGCAGTATTTGAAAGATGGCCAGCGGTTCATCTGGGAAACCGAACGAAACGGTTGGAAACAATTCGAATTGCGGCACCTACAAGGCCACAAGATTAACGCGTTGTCGCCCGACGCCGAGTATCCCTGTCACCGGATTGTCAAGCTGGATGAAGAGGCGGGTTGGTTGTATTACACGGCCTTCAGTGGTGAAACTCCCATGGATGTGCATCTGCACCGCGTGCGACTGGATGGCACCCAACACGCCAAGCTGACGCAACTGCCGATGCACCATTCCGCGTTCAACATTTCTCCAGATCACCAATGGTTTGTGGCGCAATACGAGTTGATCGAAACGCCGCCGGCCACAGGGTTATTTAACATGTCGGGCGAGCAGGTTGCGGTGCTGGTCGAAAGCGACCGACAAGCGGTGACAGACGCCGGATTGCAGCCGAGCGAGCTGTTTTCGTTCACCGCTCGAGATGGCAAAACGACGCTGTACGGATACCTGGATAAGCCGAGAGGTTTTGACGAGTCGCGCCAGTATCCGCTATTGATCAACGTGTACGGTGGTCCGCTGTCCAATTCCGGTGTTTCCAACCGATTTCGCGCCGGCGACCCGTACTGCGAATACGGGTTTTTGGTCGCCCGGATCGCCAACCGGGGAACGACGGGACGCGGCAAGGCATTCGAATCGGCGACCTATCTGCAACTGGGCGGGCCAGACCT
>JBFILF010000050.1:0-16486 GCA_041599835.1 Pirellulaceae bacterium | reverse complement strand
GCCGCCGTTATCGATCGTATGTCGAAGATTAAATGATTGCCGAGTACCGGCACGCGGCGCAGTCAAGTGGTATCGGGTACCGGTGAGATAAGCACCGATTGACCCGCAGGCTTGCGCTTCGTGCGAGTTCCTCCGGCATTAATCAAAAGTGCACGAACCGACGATGCTCCGATTGCGACAGGCTGCCCCGTTCACGATGAGCCACCCGCGCGGGCTTTGGCTGGCGGCGTGCTTGTTGGCATCGGGCTTGTTGGCGATGCCGTTTGACGGATTGATCTCCGAGGCATTCCGGCTGGACCGTCTCCCGGGAGACGTGCGCCGCATCCTTGGGCTTTCCGAAATATTCGCACACGGATTCGGCGTGGCGGTGGCGCTAATGTTGATTTGGGCACTGAGTCCACGCGGCCGGAGAGTCATACCGCGAGTGGCCGCCTGTGCCTTGCTGCCGGGCCTGTTGGTCAACCTGATCAAGCTCTCAGTTGGCCGGTACCGACCCAATGCGTTTGAGGAGTTGGAGGCCGCCGGCTCGTCGTGGATCGGCCTGTTTCCGGCTTGGAACACGGATTCCACGATGGAGGCGGGATACGCCATTCAGGCGTTTCCGTCGGCACATGCTGCTACGGCACTGGGACTGGCGATTGGACTGGCCTGGTTGGCGCCGCGGGGTCGCGTTCTGTTTTTCGGGCTGGCCTGCCTGGCAATGATGCAACGCGTGGAAAGCCAGGCGCATTGGCCCAGCGACGTGTTTTGGGGCGCGGCGATCGCCTTGGCCGTGGCGAGCTGGCTGACAAAGCGAAATTCATTTGCCGATCGGTGCTTTGCCCGAATTGAACACGATCCCGACCTGGCTGATCGACAGCCACCCTCGAAGCGGGCGGCTTGACTTAAATCCCGGCAGGCGAAATCCGCACGTCTAAATTCCAGCAGGCGAAATAACGCCCGCCAAACAATCACGCGTCACGGGGTGTCGGTTCCTCGTTCAAACCGCGTCAATTGTTCGCGGTAATGAGATTTGAACGGGTTCAAATCGATGCAACGCTTGGCCAGTTCGACCGCTTTGGCCACGTTCCCCAACCGGAATTGCAGTTCGGCCAGCGTATCCAGATAGCTGGTATTGTCGGGTTGCAAAGCGACGGCCCGCTCCGCGTGCTGCAATGCGTCGTTGAGGTGGCGATCGCAGCGGGCACACGCCCAGGCAAAATTGTTGTTGTGCAATGCGCTGTTGGGATACTTGTCAAGCACGCGGCGGTAGCGATCGGCCACGTACTCAAACAATTGATTGGCCTGGTCCGCATGGCCGCTGGATTGCAACCAGGGTACGAACTCCTCGGCCACCGCAGTGTCGGAACCCATGAACTTGGCGCACTGCATGAGGAGTTCAAAGGCCGCCGAAGTTTCGCCGCGCTGCATCAAATCGCGGGCCTGTGCCAGTTGCCCCTGCATAGCCAGGTAGTGATAGGTGAGGCTGGGCGGTGCATGAACATCGAGGTACTGAAATCGCAACAGCGTGGCCGTGCGCCAATGTTGGGCGGCGGCCACAGGATCTTGCTCAGCCACGATTGCCGCCATTCGCTGGTAATCAAAGAAATTGCTTTCCGAATCAAAATCGTTGCCGCGCAAATAGGCTGACATCAAGGCCCGTGCTTCGACCGGCGCACCGATCGTATGGACTTGTTGGGCCAGACGCACGAGGTCGTAGGAATGAAGTTCGGCCAGTCGGGCGCGGAGCCGATTTTTTTCCGCTGCGGCGTCCGCCACCTGGTTCTGTGCCACGCTCACCAAATACAGGTCTGTGCTGTGTTGGCTGACCTGGTAACACTGGTCGTACCACGTTACCGCTTGCTTCCAATCACCGCCGGCCGCCGCTTGATTTCCCAGGCGTCGAAAGGCTGCGTCGTCGCCCAGGTAACCGGACTCCATATAAAGATCTTGCGCGAGATCCGATCGCCCGTTGATCTCCAGCGTCTGGGCCATCCGCATCAACAGCCGCGGCCGACGCGAAGCGAGGTTTTTGTCCAGCTGCTCGCGGCCAATCGTCATCAGGCGATCCAAGTCCAGTTGCGTATCGTGATCGGCAAACGGGCTTTTTAACAGCGAGGCAATCAAACGAAGCCGGTCGCGCGAATCGGGCAACAGATCTTTGAGTATGCCGTACCATACGATCGCCGCTTCCGGCGAATCGGCAAACAGTTCCCGCGATGCTTCCGTAATTTCAGAATCGATCTGCAGCAAGTCAAAAAAATGCCAGATGTGATCGCCAATGTCCAAGCGCGCCAGGTTGGAGAACAATAACAGGTTCCAACTGCGGAAGTATTCATCGTGGTCGATCTGGATGCCCTCGGCCAATATTTCAAACAGCTCAATCGCATCAGCGGGTTCACCCAGCGTTCCCACATAAAATGCAAAATGGCGGCAGAGGGCAAACAGTTCTTCGGCACGCTGCGCATCGGTAATGGAATTGCGTTCTTCGTACAACCGGATGTGTCGCGAGAGCTGGCGAACCTGATCGCGAAACCACTCCTTGCGACCCGGCGCATCAGCGGGCGCACCCGTCAAAGCGAACGCCCGGTCGAAATGCAACATGTAGCACAAAAGTTGAAAGGCAAAACCGCGATCCATCTCATCAGCATGGGCCAACAGCCAATCAGTGTCCAAGATGGCTAGCCGCAAATTGGCCAGCGCGCCCCGAGGATGGTCCGCAAACAAACCATCCGCCAGCGACTGATCGAGCCGTCGTTGGGATTCCCGCTGTGCCGATTGATTCCCAGACCAAAAATGCAACAACACCGGCATAGCGGTTTTGGCCCACACGGACATTTCCGGATCTTCAGGCAGCTGTTCTGCCAACCCGCTCCAATCGGTCAGTTCCACCCGCAATTGGTGCAGCACGCGCGGCCGCGGCGGTTGCAGTTGGCTGGCCACCGCCAAAGCGTCATCCAACTGGCCTGATCCACGCAACAACCACACCAGCCGCATGCGGGCGGCATCGTCGGCCGCGTCGTCCCGCACCAGCTGCCGCAGCGCTTCGATGTTTGCATCCAGCGTGCCGCTGAGTTCGGCGTATACGACGCAATCGCCCGGATGCGTTTCCCACATGTAGCGATGATCCATCAACTGATCGAGTTGCGCTAAATCGGTTTCACTGAGATCGCCGTGTTTGAGAATTCGTCGCACCACATCCTCGCCGTCTTCGTAGACGTTGCGCGCCACGTAATCCCGTTCGTAGTCATCCTGGATTGACATCACCAGGTCCATTACCCAGCGGTGGTGGCCCTGGTCGCGCAATTGGTACAGAATCGCGTAGCGCGTCTCATCGGAAGCATGGTGAAACGAAAAAACGCGCTGAGCAATTTCCGGCGGCATATCCGGGGAAATGCCCAATTCCATGTGCTCGAGGATCCGCTGGATTCGCGAAGCGACTTCGGCATCGGCCACCGTGGCAAACCGCCGCAGTGTCTCGGCCGACAGGTTGCCGTCTCGCCACAGTTGCTTCATGGCCGCCTGTCGAACGGCAAACGACTCGTCACCCAACTGCTCCACCAGACGGCGAATCTCGTCGGCATCTTGCGTTTGCTGATGGATAACGGGGTTGGCTGCTAGCAGCGCCAGCGCGGCCGTTAAGTAGCACATGAAAGTCATCAGCTTACCGCTTCTCGTTCGCCTGAGGGGCGACCAACAAGATCGAATGAAATGCCGGGTGATCTAGGGGACCATGGGGATTGCCCTCCCTGTTCAGCTTAACGCGCGTTCCCTATGCGTGCATGGTAATTCTTCGATTTGGCGGTCGGCAGGTCGAGGGCCTGCCCGGCGAAGCGACACGACGCGTTTAGATCGCCGAAATCGACCTAGCGGCGGCCTCCGGGCTTTCCTATTCTCCCGCAGATTTTACTCACCTCAACGCAGGGAGGCGTTGATGACGAGCTTGAGACTGGCTCAGATTCTCGGCACGCTGCTCACTCTGGCCGTTATTTTTATCGGCTGTAATGACTTTGGACGCGTCACACAGCAGACCAAGCAGGTCGCCAAAGATCTGTTGGAGAGCGGTCGCCAAGCTGGCGTTTTGGGGCAGCGCGATTCCAGCGGACAACCGCCCGCCGCGGTTGGGCCAGGCGTCAACCAGATGCACGGGACACCGGTGTACTGGCAGGTGCCGCGCGACCAATCGCTGATCGCCATTGGCACGTTTAACATCCAAGTGTTTGGCACGACCAAACTAGGCAAACCGGACGTGGTCCGCACGTTGGTTCAGATCGTTCGACAGTTCGATTGCCTGGCGATACAGGAACTGCGTTCGCAAGACGACACGATCATCCCTCGGTTTGTGGAGATGATTAACTCGGACGGCTCGCAATACAACTACGTGGTGGGTCCGCGGCAAGGCAACTCGAACAGTACCGAACAATATGTGTTTATTTACGACACCAACCGAATTGTGTTGGTCGACAGCGGATTCGTGGTGCCGGACCCGCAGAACGTGTTGCACCGCGAGCCGCTGGTGACCCGGTTTCGGACTCGGACCGCCGATCCGAGACAGGCGTTTTCGTTTGCACTGGCCAATGTGCATGTCGATCCCGACGTCACGCAGGTGGAGCTTTCGGCACTGACGGATGTTTACGTGTGGTTGCAGCAATACTTGCGCGACGAAGACGACATCATCATGCTGGGCGATTTCAATGAGCCGCCCAGTCGATATGGGCGGCTGTGGCAACTCCCCAACCTGGTGTCCGCCCTACCCAACGACGTGACCACCAACACCAAACGAACCCGTGCCTACGACAACCTGCTGCTGGACCAGCGATTCACTTCCGAGTTTTCCGGACACGCTGGTGTCCTGGATTTCGGACAGGCGTTTGGTCTGAATTACGATCAGGCGCGAGCCGTGTCCGATCACCTGCCGGTGTGGGCGTTGTTCTCCAGCAGCGAAGCTCGCGCACCGCAGTATGCCCAGCAACCGCAGGTCAGCAGCCGATAGGACCAACCCGCGCGTCGGCTGGGGCAAACTCGTTAGTGGTTTTTTTAGCGTTTTTGCCGATTGGCCGTTCGCTTCATCGTGCTGGAGAAGAAGAACAAGCTGTTTTCGGCGGAGATGGATTTGCTGCTGGCCGAACTTTTGACCGTGGCGCGAATGATGTGGTCTCCGCTGATTTCGCTGGTCACCGGCACCGTCAGGTTTTGTGTCTGACCCGGAGCCAGTTGAAAAGCGTTGAACGTGATCTGTTTTTCATTCAGCGCGTAATCGGCCGATTCAAGTCCCTCCACGGACTCCGGCAATGTCATTTCGATTTGCACATCGGTGGCCGGATGAGTCCCCCGGTTCTGAACTTGAATCACGATTGACGTGGTGGCACCGATTTCGATCGGTTCCGGATTGGTAATGACTTTCAAGTCGATATCGGCGCGGCCCACGGCGTGCGTCGACATCTGGGCATGCGTCATCGCGCCCGTGGCATTGCCGATCGCGGCGCGAACCAGGTGTTGGCCGGCCGACGAGATCACGGCTTTGAACGGGACCGTTTCCGATTGGCCGGGCCCCAGCGTAGGAATGGTCCAGGTGATGGATGAGGTGGCCGCATCAAAGGCCGCTTTGCGATCGACGACCTTGACCACCATGCCCATGGGCAATTCCAGTCGAATTTTGACGTCTTGAACAGCGCGGGGCTGATCGTTGGTGATGGTGATCGCGTAAGTCCCCATGCTATTCAAGTAGATCAGTTCGGGGCCTTCGAGTCGCGCGCTCAATTGACTTTGAGTCAGGATCAGCTGCTTGCTGGCGGTCCCGCGAATGTTGTCTCCGTCGATCACGACTTTCATGGTGGCCGGTCCAGGTTGGACGGCGGTGGCCACCAGCACAAATTCGTGCCGTTGGCCTGGCTGCAAACTTTCGATGCGGAATTCGTCGTTTTCAAATGCGATGTCTTCAAAGGCGCCACTTGGCGTGCAGGCTTGCAGAATGGAAACGTTGCGAACCGCTTCGTTGCCTTGATTTTGCACAATCACGCGCTGGCGAACTTGTTGTCCCACAACAATTTGATCGGGGCCCTCAAATTGAACGTCGACTTGGGGTGCCGTGGCATCAATCGAAAACTCGGTCGTCGCGCTGCACGTGAGCCGGGGCGTCAATTTGATTTTACCCGGCGCCAAAGATTGGAATTCAAAGCCAAATTCGCGGTGTTCCCCGCTGGCCATATTTCCCACCGAGAAATAGATCACGTTTTGTTGTTGGACCGCGCCGTGCGGATACGTGGAGACGACTCGACCCTGACCATTGATACCGATGACCAGATTCACTGCTTCCGCCGCAACCGGTCCGTCGTTGGTGACCAAAAACCGAAATTGGCTGGAGCGATGAATGTTGGCCTGTTGGGGGCCCAGCGCCGTAATTCGCAACTGGGGCATACTGTACATGGACTGTTTGCCATCGTGGACTGACGCCAAGTCGACGGCCTCGGCAGTTGTCGCCGGCGGTGCCTCGGAGGCGGCTTGGCCGACATCCCACACCAGGCTCGGGTCATCTTCGTCACGGCTGGCGGTGCGCGGAATCAACATCTGTTGCGCTGACGTTGGCTCAGGTCTCGCTTCAGCCGCATCAGGGGCCGCAGCCTCGGTCTGGGCGTCATCGGCCGTTTGCTCGGTTTGAATTCGCGCGGGCGCCAAACTGGTCGGCGCTGTGGCAAGACCTTCCGGATCCAAACCGCTCGCCACGGCCGAATCGATTTCGTCGGCGGATTGAGTATCGGCACTTTGCGCATCCGTGGATTTCTCCTGCTCCACGGCCTGGGCTGGGTCGTCTGCCTGTTGCAAGGAACCGGCCGCCGCGGCGGGCAGCGCCATGGCGAAGGCCAAAACCAACGGCAAAAGGTTTAGAGATCTGAAAAACATCTCTCCCTCCATGAGTGCTTAATGATCCGCTTTGCCCACATGCCAATGAATATCCGTTCTTGATTTCGGGTCGCGAGTTTTGGTCGTGGTAAACGGCTTTGGGTATTCACATCGCTGCGAACGCAATCCGGCGCGCAGAATCGAAACGCATACAGAACGTTGAATCTCTTATCGAACATTCCGCCGTTCGCTTTACAACGGATTTTCAGATTATTCCGGCCGCACCAAACTCAATCTCAGGCTAATCGGCAAAACCGGCATAAATTAACGCAGCCGCCCTGGGCGAGGGACCAAATCCCCCCCGGAAGGCCCACGCCCGGCTTGGGGAGGCGACCGGAAAAGTTTTGAAACACGGTTGCTAGCTTGACCTACCTTGTCCGGGCCGTCGCGATACTGCCAACAGGCCGGAAGACTGGCCACCAGGTTTCACGCATGATCCAAACCCAATCACCAATGCCAATCGTCCACAAACAGCTGGTCGAGACGGTGTGACGCGAAGGTTTTGATCGACAAGTTGATCGTGGCCGGAGCCACGCTCTTCGACGCGTGTCAATGACGTCAAACAAGGAGCAATGGAATGTTGGTACTTACGCGAAAGAAGCACGAATCAATTGTGATCAACGAAAATATCAAAATTGAAGTGCTGCAAATCAAAGGCAAACAAATTCGATTGGGGATCACGGCCCCCAGCACCATGAAGATCCTTCGCGGTGAATTGCCCGTGATTGACCAACCGGCTGCCAGCCATGCCGGGCGCGGGGCCAGCCGGAGCGAGGCGAAGATGCCCCAACAAGTGTTGGAGCTGGAAACGCCGTATATAACGCCGGCCAGCGTCCTCTGATCGCCCGTTTGATCGCCCGTGGCAAGCAGGCTGATGAAAAACGCGCCAATCTCGCCTAAAATTCGTGGCGGGAAGAAGTTTGACGAATGTCGTGAGAGATTCGACCTGGTTGCGTTTCCAGTTTGCGAGGTTTTATGAACGGTTTTGACATTATCCGGCGAACCAGTTGGGGACTGTTATGGGCGACCCTCATGAGTTCGGTGGCGTTGGGCCAGCCATCAAAAAATATGTGGGTCACCGGCGGTCATTGGTTTGACACGGAAACCGCGAGTTTTCGACCCAATACTGGTATTCTGATTCAAGCCGGAGAGTTCCAGGCGATCAATGAAACTGAAATTCCCGACGTCGATTCGGTCCGCCGCCTGGAACTGACGGACGCACATTACCTATTGCCGGGATTGATCGATTTGCACGCGCATTACAACGTACGCCTGTTGCGCAAGCGTCGAGAAGAGTTTCACGTCATGCCGATTCAATACTTGGCCAATGGCGTGACGGTGACGTTTTCGTGTGGCGAGTACGATCCCGAAGGCATGCTGCAGTTGAGGACCAGGATCGAAAATGGACAGCAGATCGGTCCCCGCCTGATCAATTCGGGCCCCTATTTCGGTCGCGCCCGTCCCGGATGGCACGCGGACCCGGAGCAGGTCCGCGACGAAGTGGATTTTTGGGCATCGCGAGGTGTCGGCGGCTTCAAGGCCAAGACGATTGACCCGGAATGTCTGGAAGCGCTGATCGATCAGGCCCACAAACATGGTTTGACGGTTACCGGGCACCTCGGATCTGGTTTCAGAAATTCCGTCAACCCGAGCATGGCCATCGATCTTGGCATCGACCGCATCGAGCATTTCCTGGGCGGTGACGCCATGACCGCGGATCGGCCGGCTTATTCGTCGTTGGCGGGCATCCAACCGCATATGCCGGAATTCAAGCAGATTGTGCAGAAGTTTGTGGACAAACAAGTTTATTTTGACGCCACGATCACCGCCTACGGCTATTTCAGCGACACCGGCGAGACGTACGAGCACTGGTTTGACGAGCCATCATTGCTGACAGATTTCGTGCGGGAACAAATCGAGGCGCGCCAGGCCCAGCGGGCGCGGCGGGCCGCCGAGCGTCCTGACCGGCAGCGGCAGCAAACGGGCGGGCAATTTCAAGCGATCTTTGAAACCAAGCGGCAGACGATTGACGATTTCTGGCGGGCGGGCGGTCTGATTACGCTCGGAACAGATCACGTGTGCAGCGGCAGTCATTTGCCGGGATTCGGCGCTCACCGCGAAATTGCCACGATGGCGGCTGCGGGGATTCCGCCGGCCGAAGTGCTAAAGATTGCCACGATCAACGGCGCCAAGGCGCTCGGCATTGATGATCGACACGGTTCGATTGCGGTCGGCAAAGTCGCTGACCTGGCGATTATCGAGGGCGACCCGCTGGCAGACATCAAACAGACACGCAATATGAGATACGTCATCTGTCGTGGCGAGTTGTACGAGCCGCGACAGCTTTTGAAAACCGTCCAGGGCAAACTCGGACCGGCCAGCGAAGAGGAAGCCGAGGCCTGGTAAAAAACTGCTTCGTCGCGGCTCGCATCACCACTTGTTACGGCGAAAAGCCCAAATCGGCGGTGACCGCTGCGGGACTCTCCATGAATTGTTGGACGCCCTGGGGACTGGGAGTTCCCGAGTACCGTTGATATTCCCAGCGATCACCTTGCCAATCAGCGCGAATCAGTTGCGGGACCATGTTGCCCTTCATCCACTTGCGGGCCAACGACTGCTGGCGGTCGAAATCCACGTAGAAATAGACAACGTTTTCGAGCGCTCCGGTCTGTTCCACCTGCGGAATCACCTGATCTTTGAGGACCAAACATGCCGGGCACCATTCGGCACCGACGACGATCAACAGCGGTTGATCAAATTCGACCGCCATCCGGTAAGCCTGTTCGAAACTCGTTGGCTGGTTGGCCAACACGCAACATTGCATGGCGATCGCTAAGACCAAACTGTTCATAAAAAACTCCTACGTGGAACTCGATTCTGAACTTGTGTTGTGTACGCGGATACTCCCTGTCCGCAAACGCAGTGCCGGATCAGATATTCGCACGGTTTGCTGAAAAACCAGTCCCCGCGGGCTGTTTTTTGGGAACAAGATGTCGATTTTCAACAACATCGTTGTTAATTCGCAGCGTTCCGTCCTCCCTGCACCTTGTCATCCTGTCTTCCTGTTGATGGCGCGCTGCACGGCCGTTCCCATGTCGGCCGGTGACTGGGCGACTTCGATTCCAGCGGCCTCCATGGCCGCCATTTTTTCCGTGGCCGTTCCTTTCCCGCCGGAGATGATGGCACCGGCGTGCCCCATGCGTTTTCCGGGGGGCGCAGTGCGACCCGCGATGAAACCAGCAACCGGTTTGGTCACGTGGTTTTTGACGAATGCCGCCGCTTCTTCTTCCGCACTGCCGCCAATTTCGCCAATCATCAGAATGGCTTCGGTCTCATCGTCCTGTTCGAACCACCGCAGCACGTCAATAAAGGATGTGCCGACAATCGGATCACCGCCCAGACCCACACACGTGGTTTGGCCCAAACCCAAATTGGAGGTTTGCCAGACTGCCTCGTACGTCAGTGTGCCACTGCGGCTCATGATGCCGACTTTGCCTTGTTGGTGAATGTAGCCGGGCATGATGCCGATTTTGCATTGGTCGGCGGTGATCACGCCCGGACAATTGGGGCCCACCAACACGCAATCACTGTCTTGAACCCGATCGTAAACGCGAACCATATCCAACGCCGGAATGCCTTCGGTTACGGCCACCACTAATTCCAGCCCGGCATCGATCGACTCGAGGATCGCGTCAGCGGCAAAAGGTGGTGGAACAAAAATCATCGTCGCCGTAGCGCCCGTCTGCTGTTGAGCCTCGACGACAGTGTCAAATACCGGCAGGCCTTCCGCCGTCTGGCCGCCCTTGCCCGGCGTTACGCCGCCAACCATCTGCGTTCCGTATTCCAAGCAGCCCCGGGTATGAAACCCACCGGCATCTCCAGTGATTCCCTGGCAAATCACTTTCGTATTTTTGTCAACCAAAATGCTCATGGTGAATTTTGTCGTTTGGGTTTTGATCCTTGGATCGATGCGATCCGATGAAAAACGGCCGTCAACTCACAAGGCCCGGCAATGAATCAGCTAGGCGGTTACCGCCATGGCCGCCTGCACCACTTTGTGGGCGGCGTCCGCCAAATCGGTGGCGATCAGACAATCAACGTCGCTGTCTTCCAGAATCTGCCGGCCCTGCTCAACTTCCGTGCCCTCCAAGCGAACCACCAGCGGCACATTAAATCCGACGGTCGTGGCCGCAGTCACCAGCGCATCGGCGATCGTCGTGCAACGCATGATGCCGCCGAAGATGTTGACCAAGACCGCTTTGACATTTTCATCCGCCAACAAAATGCGAAAAGCCTCGGTCACCTGTTCCACATCGGCGCCGCCTCCCACATCCAGGAAGTTTGCCGGTTCACCTCCATGTAGTTTGATGATGTCCATCGTGCTCATCGCCAATCCCGCGCCGTTGACCAGGCAGCCGATATTGCCGTCGAGTTTGACATAGCTGAGGCCGGCGGCGGCCGCGCGAACTTCGAATTCATCCTCTTCGGACAGATCGCGCATTTGCATCAGGTCCGGGTGACGAAACAAGGCGTTGTCGTCGAAATTGATTTTTGCATCCAGCGCGATCATTTCGCCCTGGCTGGAGATTACCAGCGGGTTGATTTCCACCAGGCTGCAATCCATGTCGACAAACATTCGGCACAACGCTTTGATAAACTGATCGGCGCTGCGCACGGTCGCGCCAGAAATTCCCAACTTTTTGCACAGCTTGCGCACTTGAAAGCTTTCGATGCCATAACCCGGATCAAAGTGTTCCTTGATGATTTTCTCGGGAGTTTCCGCAGCGACTGTTTCAATCTCCACGCCGCCTTCGCTGGAGCACATCAACACGGGCTTGGCCGCGGCGCGATCCAGCACAATCCCCAGGTACAGCTCACGAGCAATGTCACATCCGGCTTCGACAAACACCTGGTTCACGGTCTTGCCATCAGTTCCGGTTTGTATCGTGATCAGACGGTTGCCCAACATGCGCGCGGCGACCTGGGCGGCCTCCTCGGCACTGCGGACAATTTGCACCCCATGTTGATCGGGATGTTCCGCAAACGTGCCCTTGCCGCGACCGCCGGCGTGGATTTGCGCCTTGACCACCGCCAACGAGCCACCCAGTTGGCGGAACGCATTGGCGGCAGCTTCCGGTGTTGTCGCGACGTGTCCTTGCAACACGGCAACGCCGCATTGTCGGAAGATTTGTTTGCCTTGGAACTCGTGTATTTTCATCAGTGATTCACGAGAAGACGGGTTTGTAAGCAGCGGATTATAAAAACGGCGGCTAAATACGGTCAACCACGACCCAAAAGGGTCTTGGCGTGAAGGTGAACTGATTCTTTTGCAAGCAACGACATCACCGCTAGAATACCGGGGTTAACGGTTGAATCCTTCACGCAAACTGGAATTGGAGAAAACCATGGCGGGGTTGGGCATGATCGAAATATCGTTATTCCTAGTTTTTGGAATCGGTGGCGGATTGGGGTTGCCCTTCGGCATGCCGCCGGGCCCCGAAGATCCGTTGATGTCGCGCGTGGCGCCCAACGAATGCATCTTTTATACGACGTGGTCGCCAACGGTTGCGCCAGACGCGACGAAAAACCCGAGCGAAGCCTGGATGGCGCAACCATCCATTGGCGCTTCGGTGGATAAGTTGAAAGCTGCCATCTCCAACGTAATCGATCGCCAGGAAGGTGACGAACGTGAGATGGGAAGAATCGGATTCCAGATAGCCGAACTAAGTTTACAAAACTCGGTGGCGGTTTATTTAAAGAAGTTCCAAATCGATGTTGATACCGGCACGGTCCAGGCCGAGGGCGGGTTTCTGTTTGACTTGGGCGATCATGCCAACGATATCAACCAGCGGTTCAATGACTTGATGCAGCGGCAGATCGACCGCGAGAGCGCCGCCGGTTTCGAGACGGATTTCAAGTTCGAGCGTTTTGAACTGGACGGCATAACATTTCGCGCCGTGCGTTTTCCTGAAGCTGACATGGTCATCGCCTGGGGTGTCGTCCGTGACAAATACCTGGCGGTCGGTTTGGGTGAGGGCGAGATCGAAAGGATGATTGCCAATCTCGAGACGCCGCCGCCGGCCTGGCTGGACCAGGTTCGCGAACGGATCCCGGTCCCGCGGGTTGCCTCGGTGACGTTTGCCGACGTCAAACGGTTGATTTCAACGGCCGACCAGATTCCCGAACCAGAGCTGTTGGAATTCATCGAGCTATCGGGACTAAAGCAAATCGAGTCGATCGGTTGGATAACCGGTCTGGATGAGCAGGGATTTGTGATGCGGTCGGATATCATCATCGACGGAAAGCCGACCGGCGTGCTGGGTCTGATCGATGGGGATCCGCTCAAACCGGCGGAGATTGGCAAAATATCCAATGACCGGATGATCACTTTTGCGACCCGGTTATCACTGCCTAAAACTTATGAGTACCTGAACGAGTTGACGAGTTTCTTTTTGCCGCCATCCACATCGTTAGAAGAACAAGTACAAGAACTGAACCGTTTGGCCGACTTTGATTTCGAAGAAGAGATGCTCGGCCGTATGGATGATTTGGTTTACGGATACGGATCAATTTCGATCACCAATCCGGCGTCGGGCTGGTTGTTGGCCTTGGGTGCTGGCGACGAAATGGCACTGTCGGAGCCCTATGACAAAATCGTGGAGTTAATCAGACAATCCACCGAAGACGTGCCATCGTATGAACTGGAAGAAAGCAAAGTTGGCGTGGAGACGATCTATACGTATTCAGACACGCGTGGTTTTGGCCTGCCCAACCCAAGCTGGACGTTTGCGTCGGGGGAATTGCTGTTTTCGCTGGACAAAACGTCGCTGAGACGTCATTTGCGGCGCGAATCCGGTGCCGATGACTCGATGATCAATGACCCATGGTACCGGTCCATGTTTCAGCCGATCGAACCAGGTGGCGCCGGACCGGTAATGGTTACATCCGTCGATTGGGCGCAGATTCTCAAATTGCTGTTGCCGCTACTCAGCACGTTCGGCTCGGAAATGTTATTTGGAGACGAGTTCGATTTCAGTTTTGACGACTTGCCCGATATCGACGTGTTGACCAACAACGTGAAACCGAGTGTGTCCGCTGTCTATCGCACGGCCGACGGGTTCCAGGTCCTGCAGCGACAAACCTACCCGGGCGGCTCGCCCGGCGCGCTGGCAGGCTCGGCTCTGGTACTCGGCACGCCCGCCACCGTCAGTGTGCGTCGCGCCTCGGCGCGCACGACTTCGACCAACAACATCCGCCAAGTTGTGTTGGCCATGCACAATTACCACGACTCACATAGAGGGTTGCCGGCCAGGTATTCCAAAGATGCCGACGACAAACCGCTGCTCAGCTGGCGCGTGCACATATTGCCATTCCTCGAACAACAGGATTTGTACGACGAATTTCACCTGGACGAACCGTGGGACAGCGATCACAACAAACAGCTGATCCAGCGGATGCCCGACGTTTTCAAACACCCGCGAATCCGCTTGGAAGATGGCAAGACGGTTTACGTGGTGGCTGACGGCGCCGACTCGCCGATGGCTGAACCGGAAGATTCCCACGACGATTCCGAGCAACCGACCGGTGTCAAATTTAGAGAAATTCGGGACGGCACATCGACGACGGCGCTGGTCCTGGAAGTTAACCAGGATCATGCCGTCACCTGGACTAAGCCGGACGACTATAAATGGGAAGACCAGGCGGAGATCCTTGACGGGCTAACAGGCGTGTGGCCGGGGCTGGTCCTGTTGGGCTTGTGCGACGGCAGTGTCCATGCATTGCCAGAAGACAGGTTGGCCGACAAAATCAAGCTGTTGCTGCAAAAAAACGATGGAGAGGTCGTTGATCTTTTCGATCGGTGATTTTCGGTCGCGGCACATGGCGGGTGCGATTTCTCCACAAGCAGTTTCTCCGATAGAATAACGGGCCAGCTAGGCGCGCTTAGCACGAACTCATCATGATTGCTTAATGTCACCGCCTCCCAAACGAAAACGCCGGCAAACAAAATCTACCCGACTAGCGTCGGCTGAAAGCAAGCCCGTTGGGGACCAAGCGCCGCCGTTGCGCCGTCGCAGTTCCTATTTGGTTTGGACCTTGTTACTAGGCGCAATGGTTATCCTCGTGCTGGCGGCCAGCGGCGTGTTTACCGACTGGACCAGTTATTTTGCCGGACCGGGTGCCGGCGGCAATGCCGCGGAAAACCGTAAAGACGGTGCTGCGGAGCTGTCGCCCCGGGAGGAGTTTCTGGCCATCGCCAATCAAATCAGCAATAGCGAAAACTCGCATTTGGGCACCGAACAAGTCGCCCGTTTGACTCGCCAATTGGAGCAGGCGCGCGCAACCGGGCGACACTCCGGTAACCTGCACTTGCAATTGGCCAATGAATATCTGCGCCTGGGCAACGTGGACGGTGCGATTGAGCAAATCGAACAAGCCTATCGCCTGGCCGAAAAAATTCCCAACTTCAAACCGGAACAATGGATTGTATTGCACCAGCCGCGAGCCCTGATCTACTTGAGGCAAGCCGAGTTGTATAACTGCATCGAGCGGCACAATCGCGACTGTTGTCTGTTCCCGCTGGCTGGAGGCGGCGTCCACGACAACAAGGCGCCGGCGGCGGAAGCCAAGAAAAGTCTGCTCGATATCTTGGAGATTGACCCGGACAGTTTGCCGGCCCGTTGGCTGCTGAACGTGGCCAGCATGGCCATCGGCGACTATCCGGCGGGCGTGCCCGAGCGTTTTTTGATTCCACCAACCGCGTTCGACTCGGAGCATGAGATCGGACGATTTGTCGATGTGGCTCCCGAATTGAATGTCGATACGTTCAACTTGTGCGGCGGAGTCATCGCCGATGATTTTGACGGTGACAACTTGTTGGACATTATCACGTCGACCTACGATCCGGCCGGCCCGCTGCATTACTATCGCAACGTGGGAAACGGCAAGTTCGAAGATCTATCGGCCGCGTCTCAGCTGGACCAGCAACTGGGTGGTTTGAACCTGATTGGCGGCGATTACGACAACGACGGGGATACGGACATTTTTGTACTGCGCGGCGCATGGATGTTTGACCAGGGCCAGATTCGCAACTCACTGCTCCGCAACAACGGTGACGGCACGTTTAGCGACGTCACGTATGAGGCCGGGCTGGCCTATCCCCCGCGTCCAACGCAGGCGGCGACCTGGGGCGATTTCGACTACGACGGCGATCTGGATCTGTATATTGGGAACGAATCGCGGATGGCGATGGAATCCCGCGATGGCGACTACCCCTCGCAGCTGTTTCGCAACAACGGCGACGGTACATTCACCGATATCGCCAGTGAGGCGGGTGTCACCAACGACCGCTATTGCAAGGCGGTTACCGCGGGCGACTACGACAACGACGGCGATCTGGACTTGTACCTGTCCAACGTCGGTGAAAACCGACTTTACCGCAACAACGGTGACCGGACGTTTACCGATGTGGCACCGGCACTCGGCGTCAGCGAACCGGCCGGCCGCAGTTTTGCCACCTGGTTTTTTGATTACAACAACGACGGTTGGCTGGACCTGTTTGTAGCAGCCTACGAAGCGGATATCGGGGACGTTGCAGCTGACTACCTGG
>JBFILF010000049.1:0-16791 GCA_041599835.1 Pirellulaceae bacterium | reverse complement strand
CCACGGGATTCATGGTTGGAATTGATCGCCTGCAATTCGTTCCTGCGACCAAAAAAACGGATGGCCAGATTGCCGGCGGACAGATTGCCGGCGGCCAGAAAATAGGCAACTCGATCGTGATCGAAGGGGAAAGCCTGGTGCCTTTGGCACGCGCGACTCAAGGTCGCGTGAATGTCCAGGACATGCGCCCCTTTGGGCGGCTCTGGAGCGGCAACTCGCAGTTGTCGTGGGTCCCGCCTCAAGCAGGCCATCAGCTGACCCTCAATGTTTCGGTGCCCACGTCCGGAGACTATCAGGTCGCGATCTACTTCACCCAGGCCAATAACTGCGGTGATTTCATCGTGTTCGCCGGCGGGACTCAATTGGGCACTACCCAGAAGGGGTTTAGCCAAAACGTGGTGCAAAGCGGGCGCAAAGTTCTGGGAAACGTCAAACTGCGGCAAGGAGTGAATCAATTTGTCGTCACCGGCGCCGGAAAAGATGCCCGCAGTATTGGCTGGGTCGTCGGACTCGACAAGATCGAGCTGACCCCGACGACAAAGATCGTCATCGACACGGGCGTTAAGCTGAACCCCTTGGCCCGCCAGGTTGCCGCGTTCAACCAGGAACTCAGCCGGTTGCGGAACGCGGGCGAGTGGCAGCGCTATTTTGAGACGACCGAACTGCAGCGGCTGGCCACTTCCAGCCTGAACAAAACCTCGATGGCCAAGATCGTGTCGATCTTTGAGAAGTTTGAAAACGTGAAGAAAAAGCCCGAATTCAGCGCGATCGCAGATGGCCCCGCGTTTAAACAACTCCACTCGACACTGAACAAAGGCTTGGCGGCCAGTTTCGTTCAGCAGGTTAAAGTACTACCCAATAACATCCTCATCACCAGCACTCCCTATTTTGAAAATACCTGCAAGGCCGTTCCGCCCAGTCCTACCAACCCGGGCGGTAGTATCGCGATCGTGACCGGCGAGCCGCGTCCGACTGCCCAACTCCTTCGGCGGCCCATTTATGACAGCAACGGCAATATCGATCGGTCGACTTCAACGGTCGTGAATGCCTACCCGACCGGCAGCGAGGCGGGGATTGCCACCGATAACCAAATCGTGCGGATGAAAAATGGCAACTTGCTGGCCGTGAAGAACGGGTACCGTTGGGATACCCTGAAATCACCACCCGACTGGTTTGATGAGACGATCAGGGGTGGCGCATTTGACCGCACGGGACACCGCGGCGCATTGTTGCTATTTCGTTCCACGGACGGAGGTGCGAATTGGACGCTCCACGCCTCGATTGACTTTGCAACGTTTCTTAGCGGCCGGTTTGGCATTCCCAGGCCGATGAGCGACACAAATGATATTGATGTGTCAACTGATAAACAGGGGAAACACGCGGACGGAAGTCTTAAGTGGTATGTGGGCGGTGGAGATCGTACCGAATTGTATGCTTGTCCGTTTACCGGATACGTCTACATGACAACGCGATGCAAGTCCGGACCCTACGATACCGAACCATTTCGAGACCAGATGTTGCTGCTGTATTCCAAGGATTTCGGCAAAACCTGGACATCTATCAAGGATGACTTGCCCGGGTTGTCACCCCTAGTTATGACATCAACGCCTAATGGTCGTTTGTTTTTGTTTCAAATCGTGAGCGGGATACCCAAATTGTATGTGACGAGTCCGCTGCTCGGTTCAAGTGCAGTACCGATTCTGAGCGACGCTGACGAAGTTCACTACGTGGAAAATGGTGCCAATATTGCGGCGGGACTCGTCCAGGGCCCCACGAAAACGTCACCAGGAGATGTTGTGTTGCTATCTAGACATTCACACCCCAGTCTGTCCCGGATCAGCATTGATACGAGCTCCAGCAAGATTCGTATTGCCTATCACTCGCTGGACGCAAACGCGATCCAGCAAACTCGCGTGATATCTGTCGACGTGAAGGACAAATGGATCAATAAAAGTGGTCTGATTCCCCAGACAATTTTTGATCCGGATCTGATCGTAAAACCGGTAACCACGGTTCGCGCCGAAAATTCACAAGACTATTCGGTCCTTTATTTCAATTTTATCGATCCGGATTACATCGATATGCCGACGTCCGTCCGTTCCAATACCAGCGTGGCATATTGGATAGAAGCGCCAAAACGTGGATTGACTTCACAGAAATACTCGATTCGATATGTTGTCTTTTCTGGTGAAAAAGATGTGACCGCGGCCCAATACCTTTCTGTACAAAACGGACAGCCCCGAACCTGGTCAATGCAACGAGACGTGGGAGACTACCTGGACGGAGGGTTCTTCTGGCACAACAATTCGTTGAACTACGTTGCCCAGTGGGTTGAACCCAATGGGATTTGGGCCAACATTGTCAGTGTGCCCTACGGTGACACAGCCCAATTCAAGGTTTTTGAAGACCTGCTGAAGACAGGCAACTTGCCAAGCAGGAAACGACCCTAGAAGTAGCCAGTCAAAAGAGCCGACGCGTAGTTGTTATGAGTCGCAAAGTGATAGCCTTGACTGACATTTGATCATCGTCACAGGGATGCCAACGCTCCAAGTGAGAAACCGGTGGTTACATGGTAATAGGCTGCCGACACTGAAATCCCACCCAACTTGTGGCGGATCGGTCCATCTGCGAAACCGTAAAAGGGTGATTAGTTGAGCGCAGCAGAGAATGTTTGGGCCAGCATCGATAATCGAGGACCACCACCATGCCAATTAGTGCAAGGGAAAACCTAACCAACTCGATTGACGGTCCGCAGCGGCACCGAGGTCGTCGGCGCTCGCTGCCGCGTCCGAAAGCATTCCTTTAGGCTGCCATGAACGGAAGGTCCTCAAACCGAGAAGAGGCGTCCCGCGAGGGGCGGTCGGCGACGCGGCAGGTTACCCCAAGGGCCAAGCCTCCCGGGACCTTTCCGGTCAGCGTGGTGCTGGAGGGCACCGAAATATCTGTCGCCAGTTCTCCGTTGGCCGGGTCGTCACCGGGCGCGTAAAACAGCGCCAGGTCGCCGGGCTCGATCCGCCCTTGCGGATCGCCGCAACCAATGCGCCAACGATTATCAGGGTGACAGCCAGTCCCTGTTTCAACTCACTGCGGAATTGGGGAGAGCAGCGTTCGATCACTTCCGTGATGTAGCTGCCAACACGAACGAGTCTCCACCAAAATGCGCGCGCGGCGTGCGAATTCGCGCGCAGGAGAGCAACACGCGGCAGGCTGCCGAAAGCAAACATCCACCGAGTTGACCGCTGGCATTTTTTTTGCAGATACCGTTTCACACCTAAATCAGCAGACAGTTTTGTGATCGCTGTTGTGGTATCGAAAGGTTGACGGGTGAAAGGGTGAAATGACTGAGCGGATAAACACTTCAGCCGCGTATTATAAGAAATTGCACGAAGCGAGCCGAGCATTCGCCAACGAATCAGCTGCCAAGAGCTGGTGGAACACGGTTATTACATTTGCGCTGTTGGCGGTGATACTCACCGGTGCAGGTGTCATTCTTTTGTGGCCAGTCCGTCTGGTTTTGTCAATCTTGGGAGGTCTTTTGTTAATCAGGGCTTTTGTCCTCTACCACGACTTCATGCATGGCGCGATTTTGCGAAAGTCACGTATCGCAAAGGCGGTATTCTATGTTTATGGCCTACTCGTACTCACCCCGCCTCGGTCTTGGCGCTACAGCCACAATTTTCATCATGCCAATGTCGGCAAGCCGATTCCTACCGAAGAGAGTACGATCTCATTGTTAACTTCGGACATTGGTGCAGTCCCGTTGATGACCACTGAAATGTGGGAACAAGCTTCGTTCTGGCAGCGCTTGCGTTATCGCATGAGCCGACATCCGCTCACGATTTTGGGGGCTTATATCACAGTATTTCTGTACAGCATTGCCTTGGTGCCACTTGTTCAGAACCCGCGCAAGTTTTGGGATGGTGCAATCTCCTTGCTTCTGCACGGTGGAATCATTGGCGTCCTTTGGGGTTTTGCGGGATTTCAGGTTGCGTTCTATGCCGTCATATTGCCTTTTGCAGTTGCCGCAGCAGCTGGTGCGTACCTGTTTTTTGCCCAACATAATTACCAAGGACTGCGCATCCTGCCAGCCGAAGAATGGTCGCATTTTCGTGCCGCTCTTGAGTCGTCCAGCTATCTTAAACTTGGTCCTGTGATGAATTGGTTTACCGGCAATATCGGTTACCACCATGTCCATCACTTAAACTCACTGATACCGTTTTATCGACTGCCCGAGGCGATGGCCGCTATTCCCGAGTTGCAGTCTCCGGTAGTTACGACGCTTCGCCCAAAGGACATCCTCACCTGTTTCCGGCTCAGTCTCTGGGATCCCCAGTTGCAACGACTAACACCCCCTCGAACAAGACATGCGACGGTGCACTAGACAGGAAACCCGCCAACATTAACCATGGGAGAGAGCAACCCCACGCGCCAACCGATGTTGTCTTATGCTGTTTCGTGATTCTTCGCCGCGTGATCCAGGACCTGTTGGATGTGGACGTCTACTTGTCGCAGAAACGAAGGTGACACTGGGTAGCCGTCACTCTCGCAGGTAAGCAGCGGCATCCCTTGTTGGATGCTCAACGGCTTCAGGATCGCCTCAGAGATCCGAAACGGCAGGCAGTTGAAGGGCCCGACGAGAATGATCCCGTCGTAGCCCGTGCCTTCGGCGCGCAATCCCTCACCGACAGCCGGAATAGCTTCCCCGTAAATTGCTGGCGAGATGTGCTTCGTAGCCTTGCTCACTAGGGCTGAGACATCATCGGACTCGCCAACAAGCAACCCGGTTTTGCGAAACAGGCGGCGATATGATTTCTCAGCTCGGCTTCCCGCCTGATAGCTGAACCAGTTCTGCAAGTAGCCCTGCCCATCCGGATGAAACACTCTCGTACAGGCTTTTCCAAATGCCATCAAGCCCGGCTGCATCCCCCACTTGGACGCCGTATCCGCCAGGGTTTGTCGGGATGAACTAAGAAACAAGTGGCTTAGCTCGACCGGTTTGAGAAGGATGCCCCGCTGGGCGTACAACTCGTAAACACCATCCATGAAAAACGGGCTGAACCGAGTGAAGAAGTCGCCCGTCACCACCACGCGTGGACACTGCAAGGGATCGCGAATCCGCGGCAATGACGCCAATTCATTTACGAAAACAGGCAGTTCGGTTTTGAATTGAGTAAGCGAAGTGATTTTGTTTAGAAACTCGTCCCACAGCTGCCTCATTTGTTCCATGCTGTCTGGCGCGCCCACAACGCGCAAGGCGTGTTCAATCTCTTCAAGAATGTCTGCCACCAGGATTGCCGGCGCCATATAGCGGGCAATCTTGGTCTGGTCGAATCCGCCGTCATTGTTTTCGTCGAACGGATCGAACACGAAAAGGTCGGGCAACTGTTGCTCTGCGATGAAACGCTCGAAGTATGCCAAATAGGCATCGCTGACGCATGGCGCGCCACCTTGCAGCATGTACAGCCCTGAAATCTCGCCGGGCTGTCGCTGCTCGTGGACCTCCAATAGCTGACCAATGCAAATGGGCAGCGGCAGGCACTCGCGTCCCGAAGTGAATTGCAGGCCTCTTTCGAGTTGGCTCCGATCCAGCGACGGCACAACTCCAGAGTGAAGACCCAACCAACGAATGACGCGCGCCAAGAATTTGGCGTGGTATTTTGAGAAGTTCGGTAAATATAGCCTGACGCGAGGGTTGCTTAGTTTTACGTGCTCGCCGCTGGAACTCACTACTTGGCCAGCCGATGCGAGTCGGCACGGTCTGAACGCTTGGGTCGCCGCCGGTTTCGCTTTGCCGTAGTTGTGGACGATATCCAAAAACGCTTCCAGGCGCGTCTGCACGCCGGCGTCCGCAGTGTGGGCGTCGATCTCCAGAATCAAATACGGCTTGGCGCCCATCTCTGAGGAGAGCATCGCCTGTGTAAACGCGTCGATGGTACAGCTGAAATTGCTGACCAAAAGCAAATATAGATTTTGATGGTGATGGGCGAGCTTCATCGCGTTGACAATCTGGTTGGCAAAATGCCACGCCGTTGGTCCTTCACCAACGGGCACCAGACAATCGGCGGGAATTGTCAAAATGCCCATGCTGGAAAGTTTCTTCCCCACC
Source organism: Pirellulaceae bacterium (assembly GCA_041599835.1). GTDB lineage: Bacteria > Planctomycetota > Planctomycetia > Pirellulales > Pirellulaceae > CAJQPP01. Next base: position 10,685 of record JBFILF010000049.1, on the reverse strand, counting down.
GATTGCGAAGCTTCGCTAGTGAAAGCGTTATAGCTGCGGCCGGCCAGAAGAATGGCGGGTTTGCCGTCGGCCACCGCCTTTGTGAGTGCGGCTTGCCCCAGAGTTTGCATGGCGCGCTCTGCCTCGTTCTGTGCCCGCACCGCGGCCTTCCACGCCTGATCGGCTGTTTCTCGATCAACGCCTAATTCACCGACGGCTATTTCCACAAGCGTCACGTTGTTCTCATAGCCGCCCGTGAAGTCCAGTTGCGGGGAGATGAAGCAAATTTCGGGAAACGCCTTGGCCATGAAATAGGGCCCGGCTTGGGTGATGGGACACAGGTAAGAATCGCGGCACGAATTCGCCTGAGGCATTCTCACGACGTGCGGCAGAAAGACGACTTCTACGTCGTGGCGGGCAAGGTCCAACACGGCACCATGCGCGATCTGCGCCGGGAAGCAAAACCCAGAATACGATTTCAGTTCCCCATCTGGATCAACGCCGGACAACAGGACTTCCATCCCTAGGTGTGAGAAAAACGTTGAGTAAAGCGGATAAAGCGAATGTGTGGTCAACGCTCTGGGAATTCCGATGCGTGATCGGTTCAGCTTGGCGGATTCAGGCGCGAGTTCAGCAGCGACAGTCTTTTTTTGCTGCCCGTAATCACGGGTGACCGCACGCCCTTTCGAGCTGCCAAAAAATAACTCCGCCCTCTGTTGGACCAAGTCGGGCGCCGCGATCCGGTGCGATTTTCTCTTCCATACATTCTCGAACAGACTACAGCGCCCACCGAATGGAAACCGACGGCCCGCTACTTCCAAACGGTCGATGCTGCAGTACATTTTGCAAGCTTTGCAAGTGAAACGGCCCCGGTATTGTATTTCCGGCTTGGCTAATGAAAGCAGATCGGTCACGGTGCCTGTCGAGCCCGCGGACCGCCGCAGTGCAAGGAGCGCCACTCCAAGCGCGCCCATCAATTCCGGGCTGGGAGGTATGATAATCTGGCGGCCAACGGTGTGGGCAAAGGCGTGGCCTATTGCGCGATTCAAAGCGACGCCGCCCTGCAAGAACACCTTCTTGCCGACACTCCGCCGCCCTTTGACGCGCGAAAGGTAGTTGGTTGCGATGGCATAGACTAGCCCGGCGACAATGTTGTCCCGCGCGCAGCCTTGCTGTTGGGCGATGCGGATATCCGAATTGATGAACGCCGCGCAGGTTGCTTTGAACTGAACCGGGGATGCGGCAGCCAACGCAATGTCCGCAATCTCAGACACAGTCATTCCCAAATCACTTTGGGCACTCTCCTCAAGAAAAGATCCCGTTCCAGCCGAGCAAGCGTTGTTCATCGCGTAGTCAATTGGAACGCCGTTACGCAGAAGAATGTATTTCGAATCCTGCCCACCGATCTCAAAGATCGTATCGACGTCAGGGTCGAAATGGGTCGCCCCGGCCGCGTGGGCGGAAATTTCGTTATAGACATGGGCCGTGCCTAGATAGGCCCCAACCAACTCACGTGCTGACCCAGTCGTCCCCACCAGATCAACTCGAAGATTGCCCACTTGATCGACCAGGGCTTCGATACACGCTCGTGCCGCTGCCACAGGATCACCTTTCGTCCGCGTATAATACGAAGCCACAATGCAACTGGTCGTTCGGTCAAGAAGGATCGCTTTGGTTGTCGTCGATCCCGGATCCATTCCCAGAACCAGCGGGTCGCCGGGCACAACCTCGGGCGGCGGTTGGGGGATCACCAGCACCCGATCTGAATACAAATCGAGTGGCGGCAAGCGATCGAGATTCGACGGCGTCGAAATTTTCGGTGAGCGAAATTTTGGCTCATCGCGCGCCAGCAGAGCGCATCCCCAAGCTTCCAACCACGGACTCTGAGGCAGCACGACGAACTCCGTCGCGGGAAGTTTTGACCGGAGTGCTTCGAGCATCGCCAAGTTGCGGGAAACGCCGCCAATTACCAACACTCGCTCGAGTTGTCGCTGCGCTTTCTCCAACAGCGAGATGACCTTGTTGGCCATGCTGTCGTGCAGCGTATGCAAGATGTCCCGCGCACTGGCCTCGTTTCGGTTTAATTTGTGGGTGATGTCCGATTTGCAGTGAACTGAACAACGCGAGGCGAGCGGAACCACCGTTCCACCGAACGATCGCTCGATGGCTTCGTCCATTTCCAGCCCCATCCGCCCAATCTGTTGCACAAAGAATTCGCCGCTTCCAGCCGCACACTTGTTGTGCGCGAGGACGTTGGCGATTTTGCCGTCGCGCAGAATGTAGACGAGAAACGACTCTCCCCCCAGCGAAGCCACGGCCTCGAAATCACCGTCCAACTCTTGGAGCGCTCGCTGAATGGCAGCGGCTTCGGAGACGTGACCGAGATGGCCGGAAACGCCAAAGTATTCAGCGTCCCGGAACTGGTCTGTGGCGAGCAATTCTTCCAATGTTGCCATGGCACATCCTTGGTGCGCCACAACTTGGGCCGAAGTTTTGTCATCAAACAAGCCGACGACTTTCACCGTCAGGGCACCGATGTTCACTCCCACGTATGACAAAGGGCACCTCGCTTACAAGTCAGATGCCCCAACATGAGCATAGTCCCTTCATCTTGCCGGACGGTCAGCCCGATTGAATTTAAGAAAGAGAGAGTCCTGATTAGAGAGTCCCGATTATAGTATCCTGAAACATGAGCTGGCTTCGCGAACAGCAGTTTACCGATCAGTCAAGCCACGACGACCTGGACAGTTGGCTATGTGCCAATCATTAAGCACTGACTATGATGATCGCCGGGCGCCAACCGTCCGCGACGAGCGTTGCCATGGCACTTTTTGTATCCATTAGCGTGATTGAGTCCACAGTTATGCAACATTTACTATCTCACGGCGCGAGCAAATGTGCGCGATAGCCCAGAACATTTAGGCACGAATAAAGTCCCTGTGTTCAGCAGGGCTTACGATGGGCCAACGCAAATTCAACAAACCTTTGATTTGCTCTGGCAGAGATATACCTGTTGTGGAAGCGATCTACAGGATCGCGCTAAGGGCCGTAATTCTCATGCACCGGTTATTTTGATTGCTCAAAAACGTTTCGTTCCATGGCCCGCCAAATGAGCCGGGCCGCGTTGAAACTGCACCATGCGCTCGCGACAACTCTGCCAACATCCCGATAGTTTAGCAACACATGTCCGACTCTAACCTCGAGATTCTGGCGTATGAACCGAGTCCACTTGGGCTTTTGTGTCTGCGGCGGCGTGAATTACTCTCTCAACCCGACACGCTTGTGACCGAGGTAACACTCAATCACGAGTTTCTGATGAGCAGCCTGTATACGGATTCGGAACGGGCGCTGGCGCGAATCGCGATCCAAATGCATGCCGGCGAAGATCTGCTGGTGCTGGTTGGCGGACTGGGGCTGGGTTACACAGCGCGAGAAGTGCTCTTGGGGGAACGCGTCGCGCGGGTCGAGGTAGTCGAGTTACTGCCTCAAGTGATTGATTGGCTTAGGCGTGGGTTGCTTCCACTTTCGAGCGAGCTCCGCGACGCGCGGCGCTTGGCCGTCACTCAGGGCGATGTTTACCAGCGGCTTGCCGGCCCGCCAGACGATCTGTTCGATGTGATCTTGATCGACGTCGATCACTCGCCGGAGGAGCGTTTGAACGAGGGGAGCGCATCATTCTATACAGTGCAAGGTTTGTTGGCGGCGCGCAAGCATCTGATGGCGGAAGGCATCTTGGCGGTATGGTCCTATGCCGAGAGTTCACCTTTCGCCGATGCACTCCGCGAGGTCTTCAAGCAAGTCCGCGTCGAGCCGATCACGTATCACAACCGGCTGATCGACGAGCAACAAACGGACTGGCTGTTCTTTGCCCGTGGATAAGCCGCGATACGATTTTCCAGCCGTCGTACGTGCCAAGCGGAATTTCGGGGACAATGCCGTTAGCAGTTTTGAAAGGACGGTGCGTCTGCAGGTCAACTTCGCACATACCAAATACGGCATGGTCGAAAACTGCAAACGAGCCCCCGATCTTCGTGCATTCACGTTGCTGACGTATTGAGCGGACTGATCCCTGCACGTTTTGTGGCTTGCCAAAAATTGGTTCAGACCCCGATCATCACCTCTAAGCCAATATTTCAGTAACGACTTTACCATGCACATCGGTCAAGCGACGGTCGATACCGTTTTGCCGATAAACCAGTCGTTTGTGATCGATACCCATCAGGTGAAGCACTGTCGCGTGGAAATCGTAACAGTACGTCGTGCCTTCTGCGGTTTTGTATCCCCAGTCGTCGCTGCGTCCGTAACTTGTTCCCGCTTTGACGCCGGCGCCGGCCATCCATGTTACGAAAGAGCCACCATTATGATCTCTCCCGTCACCGCCCTGGGCAAATGGCGTTCGGCCAAACTCGGTCGTCCAGATCAACAGTGTATCTTCGAATAGACCCCGCGCTTTCAAATCACGAATGAGTGCCGCGATGGGCTGGTCAACAGATGCGGCAATCGGCGGCAACTCTTTGGAGATACTTCCGTGGTTGTCCCAGTTTTCGGTGGCACCTTGCGGCCCGCTCCAAACCTGGACAAATCGCGTGCCATTTTCAATGAGGCGCCGGGCCAACAAACAGCGTCGACCAAAATCCCGGGTCACTTTGTTATCCAAGCCGTAGGAATCGTTCGTCGCCTTGCTTTCCTTGGACAAATCAAAAACGTGGGGTGCTGACAGCTGCAACCGTGCGGCCAGTTCATAAGACTTGATCCGCGCGTCGAGCAGCGAATCTTCACCGCTGTTCTCCGCATGCCGAGCGTTTATTCTTTTGAGCAAGTCAAACGCATCTCGATCGGCGGCGCGAGTGGCAAACGAAAATTCCGAATTGGCGAACAGATGGGGAACCGGGTCGTCGGACTCTGCATTGACAATCGTCGCCTGATGAACCGCCGGGAGAAAACCAGACGAAAACGGACCTTTTTGATTGTATGGAAGACCCTTTGTATCCGGCAGAACAACGAACGTAGGCAACTCGTCAGTCAAGCTTCCCAATCCATACGAAATCCAGGCGCCCATGCAAGGAAAACCGGGCAGTAGAAATCCTGAATTCATCATGTAAGTTGCCGGGCCATGTACATTTGTCTTGGAGGCCATGGCCATCAAGAAGGCCATTTCGTCGACCACCTCGGCCTGGTGGGGAAAGACGCTGCTGACCCAGCGACCGCTTTCACCGTGTTGTTTGAATTTGAAAGGACTCTTTAGGATCGCGCCAGGCGCCGCGGTAAATCCCTCGGGCTTCTCTGTCGGCCCAAGTTTTTGACCATGAAGTTTTTCCAATTCAGGTTTGTAATCAAAAGTGTCCATCGGGCTTGCGCCGCCGGTCATGAACAGCTGAATCACTCGTTTGACTTTGGCCGGATGGTGCAGCCCGCCGTTCAAATCTTGAATATTCGTCTCGCCACCCCAGGCAACTGTCTCCCGCGCCAACATATGCGCGGCTGCAAGGCCGCCAAAGCCGCCGCCGATCGTGTTGAGAAAAGTTCGCCTGGAAATTGACATGTTTAATCTATGAAAATGAACTCGTTGGAGTTTAGCAAGATTCGGCAGACCGCGGCGAGCCCGTGTTTGTTCGAGTAATCCACAAGCCATGCCATCTCTTTCGCGTCTGGCTCGCGAAGCATGATTAATCGGCAGGCCTCGGTTAGCTGTTGTTCAAGGTTTGCATGTTCGGCCTGCAGTTTTTGCGCCAAAACCTGGCAATGATGTAACACAAACTCATCATTAAACAGCGTCAACGCCTGCAAGGCGGAAACCGAGAAATCCCGCTTGGGAGACAGCAATCCAAGGTCCGGAAACCCAAGCGACTCCATGAACGGATCGGAAATCCCGCGCCAGACGACGCGGTAGATACTTCTTCTCGCCGCTGAAGGATGATTCCAATCGAACCCATCGTAATCGAGTTCCGGAGTATCCTGTCGTCCTTTTGATTGGGTAAATTGTTGAATACCCGAGCCACCCATTTTCAAATCGATGCGACCAGAGACCTGCAGAATCGAATCGCGAAAAGACTCAGCATCCAACGGCCGCAGATTCTGTCGCCACAGCAATCGATTTTGGGCGTCCGTCGATTGCGACTCCCGAATCGCAGGATTCGAATTCGGGACTCTGGCACAACGCTGCCATGTCTCCGAAAGCAAAATCAAACGGTGCAACTGCTTTAGTGATCCTTGGGCGTCATCACGAAACCAGACAGCCAGCCAATCAAGTAATTCTGGATGAGATGGTGTGCCGCCCATCCTTCCGAAATCATTCGGTGTGTCGCACAAACCGCGACCAAAATGATAGGACCAAACCCGATTAACGATGCTCCGCCATGTGAGCGGATTGTCTTTGGCGGCAAGCCAATCAGCCAGGGCTGCTCTTCGCGATGCTTCGTCCGCCTGGTCGTCCAAATCAAATCTACCCGGAGCGTGATCAAGGACTGCCAATGCGCCAGGCACGGCAACTTTGCCCGGCTTGTCGATATCGCCGCGACTCAAAATGTGTACGACCTTGGGCTCCATCGGCAGTGCAAGTTTTTTCGCGTGTGAATAAAGTTTCGACCAAGCGTAAACCGCGACCGGCTTCGGCAGTTTAGCCAGCTGTTCTTCTGCATGCCGTTGTAAAACATAAGCGGCAATTGCAGTGCTTTGCTGATCCGTTCGCTCAATCGGATTTTTCTTGATCGCCTGATAAACCGCGTTGGGTAGTACGGTCGCCACCCTGGGGTCTGAATCCGCAGCGTACAGCTTCAAACGTCCGATCAAATGCCCGCCACCGTGATGCTGATCAAGTTGAAAAACCAATTGACTCGACGGTTTCATGTCCACTGGTTCAGTAAGTTCAAAAACCGCGTAATGGGCCTCGCCGACTTTGGGATATATTCCCCAGGCAGTTGCAGGATTGCCGTCCAGCGAATGAGCGATGGTCCAGCCTTGCTGGTTCCAGTCCGCTGTCGCTTGTTTGATGCCTATTTCAATTCGCTTCGACGAATCGTCGTCCAGCACAAAGACTTTAATTTCGCTCAAATGCAGGTTGCCGTTATCACAACGACCGGGACCCTTCATTGGCAGGCTGTCGTCCGGAAGTACATCCAGTCGTAAAGCTTGAACCCTGGAAAGCGATGAGGTGGCGCTGATCGTGTAAGTGTCCCTTTCAGGACGCGTTTCCGAGGCGATGAGCGAGTCATCGTCAAGCCGCTTGAGCGTTGCGCCGTCGGATGAGACAAATGATCTCGGCAATAGCGGCTCCCAGACTGTTGGATTGTTACGGATCTTTTTTTCCCAATCGCTAATCAGATTTTCATACTCGGCCGTTGGCAGTTTCATCTTGTCCGAACCGGTTGCCAGCGAAAGCAGCTCGGTGAATATTTTCCGTTTCTTGGCAATCTTGGGATCCGCGTCATATTCGAGGTCACCTTTACCGGCACCCGCAAAAACGGCTTGCAGTGAGTAGTAATCTTCTTGCGAAATCGGATCGAATTTGTGATCGTGACAGCGGGCGCAATTCGCCGTTGTACTGGCAAATGCCGCCATTGTTTGCGTCACGATGTCATCACGATCGAGATAGTCAAAAGTAACCGGTGCCGTACCCGCTCGACTCAGCTCCAGCGGTCCGGCGGCGATGAATCCAAGCGCTGGCGTTAATTTGGAATCTTGCGGATAGAACCAATCGGCCGCCAGTTGCTCGCGAATAAATCGCGGCCAGCGAGTGTCGCGATTGAGACTTTGAATGACATAGTCGCGATAACGCCAGGCGTTGGGGCGAAAAATGTCGTGCTCGCAGCCATGGGAATCGGCGAAATGTACCGTGTCCAGCCAGTGTCTTGCCCAGCGTTCTCCATAGCGCGGCGAGGCGAGCAATCGATCCACAAGTTTTTCGTAAGCGAGTGGATCGGGATCCAACAGAAAACTTGTAACTTCCGCCGGTGTCGGCGGCAAACCATGCAAATCAGCATACAATCGTCGAATCAAGGTGCGACGATCCGCCTTTGGCAAAACAGCAAGTCCTTTCGCCTGAATTTGTTTCAGAATGAAGGCATCAATTTCGTTTGCAACAGCCCCATACAATTTCTTGCGATCAGCCAGCACCGGCAGGTTCGGCCGACTCAATGGCTGCAGCGACCACCAGTCGAGAGGATTATCGTCGTTGATTGGAGTTTTTGATTTTCTGGAATCGGCAGCGCCGCGCCGGATCCAATCCACGAAAAGATCAATTACTTCATCCGGCAATTTTTCATCCGGCGGCATTTGCAAATTTTCGTCCGCATGACGAATGGCTCTGATGAGCAGGCTTTTCTCTGGCTCGCCTGGCACAACCGCTGGTCCGCTCTCGCCACCATTGGCCCAACCGCTCCGGGAATCCAACGTCAAACCGCCTTCCATTTCGTTCGCGTCGTGCGAATGACAAGGAAAACAATGCGAGGCCAGCAGCGGTTCAATCTCTTCGGCAAAAAACCTCAGTTCATTATCGGAACCGGGAGTCGGATCTTGTGCCAACACATTGCAGAGCACTGTCAGCGTTATCAAGAATGTCAGCACAGCTGGCTGTTTTGTTTTCATGCGAAAAACAGTCTGCGGTCCAGGTGACGCAATAATTGCAAACCCTGCTTGTTTATTTTATACCAATTCGGTTTGGGGATTACCCGCGGACCCGATGATGGGTCATTTTGCCGCTTCAACATTCCTTTTGATCTGCTAAGCGATTTGGTATTAGGTAGAAAAGTTGACGTGCTCAAAACAGGTGAGCATGTGTTTCCTGTTTAGCAACCTTCTCTTTCGTGCATCGCTAACGCCGTGCTTAAGTCGTGAACTGTCACCTAACGCATAGCGTTTTGTCTCTGTACGGGACGAAGATGAAAAAACGCTATTCGTTATTGCGTAGCCTAACAAGAGTGATCGAATCGCACAAAAAAATCGTTGGAAAAACGGAGCCCCGATTTCACCCAATCTGGCGGGGGCGGGATGACGGAGTGCGAAGGGCGGATCCTGCACTCTTGGCTTGATGTCATAAACCGGTAAACCGTGGAAATCCGGTCTATTCAGAAATGGAATGAGTTTTTCCGAATTCCACTACGATTTGCAGAACGAGTTCGCCGCGCAGAGAACACCACCGTGTCTGAACATCCGTACAAACGCCTATGCGATTGAGCGATTTGATAAAAGCGTTAAGGCGACTTTGGCGCTTCAATTGGCGGCGGCGGCAGTTCGCTGGTTGCCGACGGCGGCTCTCAAACGCGTTAACTGCCGTGTTGTAGGATTCAAACTAAAAAGTAACTCGCTCCGTCGGCTCGCCGGCCCATACCTTTCGCTGAGGATATTTCACCTGCATATAGTCGACAAATAGCTGAACGTCGACGGTGTTAAATTCAAACATGCCGTAATGGGTGGGGACCGTGAGGTTCACTTCCAGTCCCCCCAACAGATCGGCCGCTTCCTGATACGTCATGTTGCCGATGATGTTGTTCGATAGACGTGCGGCATCTCGCCCGTTGATCGGGACCATGGCAACGTCAAATTTCCAGGCCGCCAGTCGCGACTGCAGCCCCTCCCACCAAACCGTATCACCGGCATGGTAGATAACCTTGCCGGCTCCTTCGATCACGAATCCCAGATAGGGGTGCAAGCCGTCGGCCGTACATTCAAACGTTTCATGGGCTGCCTTGATACCCGTAAACCTCACCCCGTGCAAATCGACGGTTTCCAAATCATCTAACAATAAAAGTCGGTTCTCACTGACCGACAAAGACAGCAAGCGATTACGGTGGACTCGCGGCGCTATGAACATCGCTTGTATGGTGCTAGACAGGCCCGACACCGCAAGGGGATCCAGATGATCAAGATGATCATGAGTGCAACAAACAGCTGAAACGCAGGCCGCATCTTCAGGGGAAAACAATGGCGGAACCAGTCGCTCGGGCGAGGGAGTTATGAATGGGTCGACCAAGAAGACAATCCCATCGAGTTTGATGACAAAACTGTGTTGTCCCAACCACCAAAACGCGTCATCTGTCGTTGCCTCGACAGTGTCAAACAATTTTTTGCCGTGCAGCACTGGTGACTTTTCACTCCGGATTTATTGGCAGATTTCTGGCGACAATCGAAAGGTTCTCACAAGCGGCGGCGGCCGTCAACGCAAGCGTCATTCGTCCGCCATGCCAACGGAAACAATGCATCATGCCGACCATCTTCAGCAATGACTTACATTCGGATGTCGATCTGTTCAGCAGCTTGATTGAACGAAAAAACGGTCGTCAGATGTTGGTGTGGACCGAAGCGGGGCAGGGGGTAGTCGCCAGATTATCCAAAACCGGTCGACCTTCCTTGAAAATATGCGGAACGGAATTCTCGGCGTGAAACATCTGGTCCCAATCCACTTCAAAAGACTCAACGGTTTCAGTCCGTTCATCACCTACCGGGAGGCACTTAAGCGCGGACTTTTGCAATTGGCTCAATTCAGCGCAGCAGCCAAAGGTTGTGTTCCTTGTGTCAGCCAGTTTCAAAATTGCTTTTTTCCGCCGAGAGATCATCGAATCAACGGAGGCCCGGGCAATCAGTTGTTGAGGTCTGCCAGCGCATCCGCGCGAGTCGCAAACACAACCATAATCTGGTCTAGCTTCATCGCGTCCAACGCTTCCTGCAGATCATCCGTTAAGTTACACAGTCGCAACTGGCGATTCCGTTCT
>JBFILF010000048.1:0-16959 GCA_041599835.1 Pirellulaceae bacterium | reverse complement strand
ACCAGTTCGTGCCAGCGACGTGGTTCAGACATATTGGTCAACAAAAAACCGAAAAAAATGGGTCGCGGAGCTTAGAGAATCACCCCTGCGCCGTCCAGTCCGCTTCGGAGCTATCCCATGTTGTTGGTTAACCGCGATCGACGGGGAGCGCGTGAGCGTGTTTGGACAACGCCCTCGCCCGCGGGTCGCGGTTAAACCCTATAGAATCCTTGTGCGCACGCCGGCCGCGGCGACGACCACCTTTTTCCCCAAATTTACGGAAACGCTTTGGCTGCTGGCACGTCAAAGTGTCAGAATCGGCAACCGTCGAGTTTGGGAAATCGCGATGAAACCACTCAACCAAGGCCCATTCAGGCAACAAGTCCTGGAAGCCGCCAAGCGGCTGCAAGGCAGACTGATTCGATACACGTCACGATTTTTTGCTGGAGACCAATCGCGCGCTTGCGATGTAGTGCAGCATGCATTTCTGCAGCTGTGTCGTGTGCCGGATGATTCGCGACCCGACAACATTGATGCGTGGCTGTTTCGCGTTTGCCGCAACCGGGCGATTGATGTTCAACGAAAAGACGAACGTCTGCAAACGGGCCAGCTGCAACACGTCGGCCAACCTCTCGACGGCCGACCGACCAGTGAGGAAACGATAGATCAACATGAGCTGTGGATGCTGATCCAAGACTGTATGGCGACACTACCTCAACCGCAGCGCGAGGCAATTGAGTTGTGGTCCAATGGATTTCGCTACGCCCAGATCGCCGAAATCATGGACAAAGTTGAATCGAGTGTGCGCGTGATGGTGCATCGCGCGATAACGAAAATGCGAAACGACGCGGCGATCCGCCGCTGGATAGCAGATGATGAAATCAATCCAACGGCTCCAGTTCCGCCGCGTGTGCAAATGCAAACTGACAACCGAATCCAAAAGGTTGAAAGATGAATACCGAAAACAATGGCCGCCAGCCCAACAACGATCCAACTTCACATGGCGAAACGTCTCGCGATGTCGAACTGACGGCACTGGCACTTGGTCAGTTGGACCAGAAATCATCCCGCGACGTCCAGTCGCGAATCAGCCACGACCCGCGGGCCAAGCGAACATTTGACGAGACGCAACGAATCGCCGCGGCGATTGAACAGTCGGCTGCCGAAGGATTGCCGGCCGGCATCGAGGGGCTGGAGGCACAACTTGAACAGGCCTTTGACGAGCAAGCCGAATTGTCGGGCGACGACAAGGTGCTCGTGAAATCAAAAAATCACCAGCCGGAGCGCGAACGCCAACGGTGGCTGTGGTTGGCAATTTGCGCGACCCTGGCCATGGTGCTCGGCAGTGTTGCATATCTAATGTTGCCGGCGTTTCAGCAAAACCGGGTAGGGCTGCTGTCACGTAACTCAGGCGAAACATGGGCAGACAAGGTTGCCGTAGCTGGCGGTGCGCAACTTGAAGAAGTGCAACTGGGCGCTGAGCCAACGGTAAAGTTTTCGAAAGAACAGATCAACGGATCTTACAATCTGATCGATAATCTAGGCGCTACTTTTGGCGAAGAGTCGTTTAGTTCATCGTCGCCTCAGGTCGCCGGGGATCCAAACATGCCGGCGCATCAGCCGGACCCGGCGGCGAATGGGCAACAGAAAGCGCAAATCTTTTCGATCACGCCAACAAAAACCGCCGAAGCGAGGACGCCGCCCACATTCAGCAACTCCGATTCGGTTGCCAACGCATCACCGTATCAGGTGGTGCCGGTGCCCGATGGAGGAAAGGTCATGTTGGGCGGCATCACCCGGAATACACGGGGCGATGAAACGGGTATCCCCACGACCAGCAGCCCACTACCCGAGGGATTGCGGCGCGGTGGTGGCGGTGGAATGACCGCTGAAGAATCCGAATGGGGGTTGGGCTACCGGTTCTACCATTACGATCACGGTGGGCGCGACAAGCACGCATTAGACTATGGACGATATCGTCGAGGCAATGAGCAATACGAACTGCCGCCGGAAAACGCATTTGTACCGGTGGCTGGCCAGCATGCTTTGTCAACATTTGCCATCGACGTCGATACGGCTTCGTACGCCAACATGCGGCGATTTATCACCAACCGCCAGTTGCCTCCACCTCAGGCCGTCCGCATCGAAGAATTGATCAATTACTTCCAGTACGACTATCCTCAACCGCAAGGTAATGCGCCGTTTTCGGTGAACATGGAAGTCGCCACGTGCCCGTGGAACCCGCGCCACAAATTGCTGCGAGTCGGCATCAAGGGCAAGGAGATCCATCGCAACGAGCGGCCGGCGTCGAACCTGGTGTTTCTGCTGGACGTCTCCGGTTCGATGGCCGATGCCGACAAATTGCCGCTGTTGAAGCGGGCCATGTCCATGCTGGTCGATCACCTGAATGAAAACGACCGAGTGGCGATTGTCACCTACGCTGGTAATGCCGGCACGCGGCTGCAACCCACCTCCGGTGACCAGAAACAGGGGATTCGTGGCGTGATCGACAGCCTGGGCGCCGGCGGTTCGACCCACGGCAGCGCGGGTATTCAAATGGCTTATGACCTGGCCTCTGCCAACTTTATCGAAGACGGCGTCAATCGCGTCATCCTGGCAACCGACGGGGATCTCAATGTCGGTATCACCCGCGATGACGCACTGGTGCGCCTGATACAGGATCGCGCGCAAACAGGCGTCTTTCTGTCCGTATTGGGGTTCGGCACCGGTAACCTGAAAGATGCCAAACTGGAAAAACTGGCCGACAACGGCAACGGAAACTACTCGTACATCGATTCGATCCGCGAAGCCCGCAAGGTGCTGATCGAGGAAATGTCCGGCAGCCTGGTGACGATCGCCAAGGACGTGAAGATTCAGATCGAGTTTAATCCGGCCGAAATTCGCGCTTATCGCCAGATCGGCTACGAGAATCGAGCTCTGGCCAACCAAGATTTTGCCAATGATCGCGTGGACGCCGGCGACATCGGTGCCGGCCATACCGTCACGGCACTGTACGAACTGGTCACGACAGAGACACCGGCGGGTCACGAAGGCGTACAGGTTGGCAGCGGCCTTAGATACCAACGGGCTGCCAAGCACATCAAAGACGAGGCCGCCATGGAATTGACCGAGGCTGCGTCGTCCGGAGAACTAATGACGCTGTTTTTACGGTTCAAGGATCCTGAGGAGTCGGAAAGTGAATTGATGGAATTTCCCATCAAAGACAGCGACAGCACTTTCGAAGAAGCGTCAAGAGATTTCCGGTTCGCGGCGTCCGTAGCTTCGTTCGGCATGATCGTGCGGCGATCACAGCACGCTGGTAACTCCAGCCTGGCGATGGTCGAGCAAACCGCGGCCGACGCGATCGGCGACGATCCGCAGGGCCACCGCAGCGAATTCGTGGACCTGGTCCGCCAGGTTGCTTCCATGTGGCCGGCGCGATAAGGCGACGATCGAAGGGATTTGCGCCTTTTCCTTCGCCACGATCATGCGCAATTCTGGCACTTCACCAGATTTGTTCCACCAGCATGTGTCCGATCACGCCAAGCAAGAATCCGGCGACAGCACCAAGTGGCGGAGCCCAATGGCGCTCGAGTTTCGCTTGGGGAGCGATGTCCTGAAATATCAGGTAAAGGATTCCGCCGGCGGCAAACAACATGATACTGGAAACGGCAGTCGGGTAAGCGGATAACCAGAAATAACCCACGAGGCCTGCCACCGGGCCCAACGCAGCCATCGCGCAAAACACGGCAATCACCCGCCGTGGATTGAACGTGGCCAAAGCATTCATTTCGCGGTAGGCATTGAAACCTTCCGGCAGATTTTGAAGTGCGATAATTCCGGCCAGCAGTGGGCCCGCCGTGCCGCTCGATGCAAATACCGCTCCCAAGGCCAACGATTCCGGAATGAAATCTGAAAGCATCGCCGTCATTTGGCTCAATGGAGTCTTCAACGACGCCAGCCATCTGTCCAGCGCCATGAATGACAGACCACCCAATGAAAAGCAAATTACGACGACCATTGGATGTAGATTTCTCGTGCCTTCCGGCACTAGTACCAAGGCAATGGCAGCCAACAGGGCTCCACCGCCAAATGCGATTACGCTGTGACGCAATTCGTTTTCCAACCAGCGAGGCCGGATCCGCTCAACCCGGGCAATTGCCGCCCCCACAGGCATGGCTAAACCTGCCGCGAGACACAACCCAAATACCTTCATCCAGTCATTCATGCTTGGTGAAAGCAGATCGCCCACGAGGTGTTCGCCAAAGAACCATCTCGATGGAACCTACTTCATTTACTTCGCCAGCGCGTCCAGTTCATCGAGTGTCAGGCGGACGCTCAAAATGTATGGCTCTTCGCCTTCGCTCCAATGCCCATAGGTGGTGACGACAAACGTGCCGTCAGGCAAAACTTCGACACCCGGGTACGCACAATCGGCGCCTTTGTGATTGTCTTTTAATCGCACCAGATACTGGCCCGGATTGCCGGAAACCAGGTCCTGGTAAGTTCCGATCCACGCCACCCAATCACCCTCGAATTCCGACGATTTGCCTTGCGGCGAACGGTTGCGGAATGAGATCAGCAGGCGCCCGTCGGGCCCGTACCGGGCCGTGTGCCGATCGCCGTTTAGAGAATCCGGCATTGCCCGAGGCTCAGTCCAAGTGTTGCCTTCATCATCAGAAAAAATGATTTGCGAATTGTGGCGCCGGCTATTCTCGCGCAACAAGACGGCCAGCTGTTCGCCGTCCGGCGAACGGATCACACCCGGCTCGCAAATGTGTTTTTCACTCATGCGATTTATGGCCACCGGATCGGACCAGGTAAGGCCGCCGTCCGTCGACCGTGTCCGGTACAACGTGAAAGTCCGCACTTCGTCCTTTTGCGGTTGGCTTTGAATAAACCGCCCGTCGTCATGAAACAAGGCCATGTAGTGACCCGGACCGGTCCGCACATCGAACACGCTGCCCATCACGACGATCCCGCCCCAATCGCCGACCTTTTCCAGCTCGCTCCACGTCGCACCATCGTCCTCGCTGACCGCCATCCGCGTTGGGTACAGGCCCGAAAACATGATCAGTCGCCGGGTGCCGTCCGGCCCAATGACACGGTGCAGCGTGGGCACTTCCTTGGAGGTGGACCAGGACTCGGGCGTCGGCAATCGCTCTGACCAGGTCAATCCCCCGTCCTCACTGCGCTTATAAACAATGGCGCCGCGGCCGTGGCCTTTGGGATAGACGCACAGCATCGTTTTGCCGTCTTCCAGCAACACCGTGGTTGGATGACCGAGATACTGGCCAGCCTCGCGATCCACGACGACTTGCCGATCCGCTTCGCCGGTCAAGTCCAGATTGGTAATCGATTCTTGGCTACATACGGCCGCGGTATACAGCAGGCAACTCGAAACAAAAGTCGCGATGGCGAGTGAACTGGATAAACGGGAATCGTCGGGTACTAGAAATTTGATCATCGTTGTTTCGTCAAAAAAGGTTTACAAGTTTTCTGCCAGCCGCTGAATCACCTGGCCGGCGGATTGGCATTGATCGCACGTTACGTCCAGGTGCGTTACGGCGCGGACGTGGTTGGCGCTGAACGGCAACATCCACACTCCATTTTCATTCAGCTGACGGCAAAACTCGCCGGCGGATGTGCGTTCGTTTTTAATTCGGAAGATTACAATATTGGTGTCAACATTTTCCGGTTCCAGCGTCAGCGTCGACGTCTGGCGGACCGCCTCCGCCAAAATGCCGGCGGCGGCGTGGTCATCGGCCAGCCGGTCCACATTGTGTTGCAGCGCATACAGGGCGCCGGCGGCGATGATGCCCGACTGGCGCATGCCGCCACCAAACAGTTTGCGATGTCGGCGCATTTCATCGATGGCTTCGCGCGAGCCTGCCAAAGCCGAGCCGACCGGTGCGCCCAGGCCTTTGCTAAAGCAGACGCTGATCGTGTCAAAGCCTGCCGCCCACCGCGCCGCGGGAATCCCGCTAGCCACAACGGCGTTGAATAATCGGGCCCCGTCCAGGTGTGTGGCCAAGCCGTGCTGGCGGGCCCATTCCGTCAGCGTTTCGACGTTGTCGATCGGCAGAATCGAACCACCCCCGCGGTTGTGTGTGTTTTCCAAAGTTAACAATCGCGTCCTTACCGCGTGTGGATCATCTGGCCGGATCAATCCCCGCAATTGTTCCATGTCCAAGACGCCATTCCGGCCGTCGATCGTTCGGGCCACGATGCCGCTCAGCTGCGCAAAGCCACCTTGTTCGTAGTTGTAAATATGGCAGCCGGCCTCACAAATTAATTCATCACCGGGCCGGCAATGCAGTCGCACGGCCACCTGGTTCGTCATCGTGCCCGAGGGCATGTACAGAGCGGCTTCTTTGCCCAACATTTCCGCGATAGTTTGCTGCAGCCGGTCGACGGTTGGATCAAAATCGATCACGTCGTCATTGACCTCGGCGCCGGCCATGGCTTGCCGCATGGCGGGCGAGGGTCGTGTTACCGTGTCGCTGCGCAGATCAATCATGTCCCATTGCCAAGATGTTTTTTGAGGGCAAGCCAAATCAGCCGGGAATCAGGATAAACTGTCACGGCACGCATTCCAATGGTAACAACGTCACTTCAGATCATTTGTGAAAATCCCATGGTTCACCAGCAGCAGATCTTGATTTCGACATCCGGCCAGGGCCATCTGCAGGATTTGACGGAGGCCGTCACCGAAGTGGTTCGCCAAAGTGAAATAGAAACGGGCACGGTTCATGTGTTTAATGTGGGCAGTACCGGCGCGATCGGCGGGATCGAATTTGAACCGGGACTGCAGCGTGATCTGCCGGAACTGTTGAATCGCCTGATCCCGCCGAGTCGTGATTACGGACACGAACAAGCTTGGCGCGACGGCAACGGCCATTCGCACTTGCAAGCGACCGTGCTGGGTCCGTCGTTAACCGTACCGGTGGCGAGCGGCCAACCGGTATTGGGCACCTGGCAACAAATCGTTCATTTGGAATGCGACATTAAACCCCGGCAGCGACAGATTGTCGTTACGGTAAACGGTGTGCCGAAAGACGGAGATCACAGGGCGTACAGCGAAGAATGATGGGCGAAGCATGAAATGCACCGTGCTGGCCACCAATTGCTGGCCGACCGAGTACGGGCCACTGGTGCTGGCCCCACCGGGCGGGGGCCCGGCAGGTGCCGGCTATTGGGAAACGGGCCCAGCGGCCAAAAAATACGAAATCTCTAAAAATGAGCGGTTGTTCACCCGCAGTCCCTTGCCAAGCCCGCCGCCGCCGCTACCATGTATCAATGTATTAATACATTGATCTGGCCCCATGCGGAGGATCAGGCAATTTAAACATCGTGCCCGCGACTCCGTTTCCTAGCTGGTGAACAAAAACGTGAACTCTTACTGGCCGACTTGATAATCGCGCTCGTAATCGCCAACCGACGGGTTGCTCGCCGCCACTCGCATAATTCGCCTCCCATCCCTCGTCACGCAGACTCGAACCATGAAGACGGCTGAATCACAAAAGAAACCGAAACGCAGCGACTACCGGCAGTTGTTCGAAGCGCTGTTGGCGCTGCAGTCCCGCAAGGAATGCGACGATTTTCTCCGCGATCTGTGCACGCCCGCCGAATTGGAGGCGCTGGCTGATCGCTGGCGCGCGGTGCGGCTGCTCAAGGCCGGTAAAACCTATCGCCAGATCAGCCAGCAGACCGGCATGAGCGTCACCACGGTCGGCCGCGTGGCCCGTTACCTGGAAATGGGCAACGGCGGCTATGAAACTGTTTATCAACGACTCTACAGGACAAAACGTTGAGATTAAAAATCGCCATCCAAAAATCCGGCCGGCTGGCCGAGGACTCGCTGGAGTTGCTGGACAAGTGCGGTATTCAATTTGCCCACAGCAAAAACCGGCTGTTCTGGTTTGGCAAGTCGCTGCCAGTGGACCTGCTGTTTGTCCGCGACGATGACATCCCGCAAATGCTCAAGGAAAACGTGTGCCAACTGGGAATTGTCGGACAAAATGTCGTCCGCGAGTTCGAATTGCTAGCTCAACAAAACGGTTGCCGTCGGCCGCTGCATGAGTTGAGGCGACTCGATTTCGGACAGTGCCGGTTGACCCTGGCCGTGCCCGAACAGATGCCTTACGAAGGACTGCTCTCGCTCAATGGAAAACGGATTGCCACCAGTTATCCCCGGCAGCTGAAAGCTTTTTTGCAGCAGCACAATATCCAGGCCCACACGGTCACTCTTGCCGGGTCTGTCGAAATCGCACCCCACCTGGGCACGGCGGACCTGATTGCCGACTTGGTGTCCACCGGCGCGACACTCAAGGCCAATCAGCTCCGCGAAGTGCAAACGATCAATGATATTCAGGCCGCCCTGTATCGCAACGACGAACAGTTTTCCGACGAAGCCGAAGCACTTGTGTCGAAGTTGCTACAGCGCATCGATGGTGTCCAGCAAGCCGCCGAAAGCAAGTACGTGATGCTGCATGCGCCGCGCGATGCCGTGCGGGAAATTTCCCAGCTACTGCCGGGCGCGGAAACGCCGACTGTGCTGCCGCTGGACGGACAAACCGAACGGGTGGCCGTTCACGCCGTCTGCCGCGAAGCGGTGTTTTGGGATCATATCGAAGAACTCAAGGCGGCGGGCGCCAGTGCCGTGCTGGTTTTGCCGATCGAAAAAATGTTGGCTTAACAGACGCGATGATGAGACGGCTGGACTGGAACCAACTCGATGAGCAAAACCGGGCTGCAGCGCTGCGCCGCGCACCGGCCACAGTCGATCCGCAGATTCGTCGGCAGGTCTCGGCAATGATCGACACCGTCCGTGCCGGTGGCGATACCGCGTTGCGCGAGGCGACGCGCCGGCTGGATGGCATCGAATTAACCAGCATTTACCTCACTAAAAACGACTTGGCGGCCGCAGCCAGTCGGCTTCCCGTGGGCACACGGTCGGCGATGGATGCCGCTTATGCAACGATTCAAAGATTTCACGCAGCGACGACGCCCGCGGGACAAGAGATTGAAACTTCTCCCGGCGTCACTTGCAGCGTGCGCTACGTCGGCATCGATACCGTAGGTCTGTATGTCCCCGGCGGACAAACCCCCCTGCCCTCCACCGCATTAATGCTGGGGGTGCCCGCACAATTGGCCGGTTGCCGACAACGAGTGCTTTGTTCGCCACCCGCTGCCGACGGACGAGTTGATCCGGCCATCGCGTACGCTGCGGAGCTTTGTGAGATTTTCAGTGTTTGTCTGATCGGCGGCGCCCAGGCGATTGCGGCCATGGCGTTTGGTACGGATTCGGTGCCGCGCTGCGACAAAATTTTTGGTCCCGGAAGTGTTTGGGTCACGGAAGCCAAACGGCAGGTGGCGGCGCTCGATCAGGCGGTCACCATCGATATGCCGGCCGGCCCATCAGAAGTTATGGTGATCGCCGACGCCATGGCCTCGCCGGAGTTTGTCGCCAGCGACTTGTTGGCCCAAGCGGAACACGGACCCGATTCTCAATCGATTCTGGTCACCGACAACTCGGCGTTGGCCGAAGCGGTCGGCAATTACATCTACAAGCAAATCACCCAGTTGTCACGGCAGGAAAATATCCGCAGTTCGCTGAAACACTCGGCAGCGATTGTGGTCGCGGACCTGAATCAGGCCGTCGAGGTTTCTAACCGTTACGCCCCGGAACATTTGATCATCCAGACGGAAAACGCCAACGAGTTAGCCGCCGGGATCACCGCCGCCGGCAGTGTGTTTCTGGGACAATGGACACCGGAGGTGTTGGGTGACTACTGCAGCGGAACCAATCACGTGTTGCCCACATCGGGATATGCCCGGTCGGTCAACGGTTTGAGCGTAGCCGACTTCATGAAACGGATTACGATGCAGCGAGCAACGGCTTCGGGTCTGCAACAGTTGGCAACAACGGCGGCGGCCCTGGCGGAATGGGAGGGGCTGACGGCACATCGCTGGGCAATCACCACCCGTCAAAAAGCTTTGGAGCAATTGACGCGATGAATCCGCTGAAACTGGCCCGGCCGGATTTGGCTGGCAAACTGAAATACCCGTCGACCCCGGCTTTCGATCCAGCGATGCTGGTGCTCGATGCGAACGAAAATCCCTGGCCACCTGCCGGCATCGAACAATCGCTGTTGAATCGCTATCCCGAGCAGCAACCGCCGGAGTTGCTGCACCGTTTGAGTGAAATGTTTGCCATTCCGGCCAACCAACTGTTGGTGACTCGAGGTGGCGACGACGGCATCGACGCTATCATTCGCGGATTTTGCGAACCGGCTGAGGACGCGATTGTGCAATGCAGCCCGACGTTTGTCATGTACCGCTTTTTGGCCGATTTGCATCGAACAAGCGTTATCGATGTGCCGCTGCTGCAACAAGTCGAAGGGTTCACGCTGGACGTTCCCGAGATCCTTCTCTCGGTCAAAAAAGCCCGCGTCAAAGTGCTGTTTTTTTGCTCACCGAACAACCCGACCGGCACGTTGTTCGATCGGCGTCAACTGCTTGAAATTGCCCAAGCAGTCGAGGACAGCGCGATCGTGGCGGTTGACGAAGCGTACATCGAGTTCGCTGCACAACCGAGTCTGGCCAGTGATGTTGAGCGGCAGCGCAACCTGGTGGTATTGCGGACGCTTTCCAAAGCTTATTCGCTTGCCGGTTTGCGAATCGGAACGGTGATTGCCTGCCGTCAGATTGTTCACTATTTGCGGCAAATCATGGTGCCTTATCCGTTAAACCGCACGGCCACGGAATATATTCTGCGCGCCACCACCGGCGACGGACTGGCGGCAGTTCGCCGGCACGTCGACGAGATCATGGAAACACAGCAATGGTTTGCCAGCGAACTATCTCAATTCGAATGGGTCAACCGGGTGTTTCCCAGCCATGCGAATTTCCTGCTGGTTCAAGTTGCCGACGCATCGCGACTCATGGAATTCTGCCGGCACCAAGGCGTCCGACTTCGCGATCAATCCTCGCAACCCGGTCTTGACCAATGCATTCGCATATCGATTGGCTCGCGCGGTGAAATGCAGCGGTTGATTGAAGTGTTCCAGCGATTTGAGGTACTGGCGTGAGCGGCAAACGCAAATTTTTGTTCATCAATCGAGACGGCGCATTGATCCGACACGATGCCAACAGCGCGGACGGTCTCCACAACATTCGTTTGACCCGGAATGTGATTCCCGCGCTGTGCCGGTTACGGGACGCCGGCTACGAAATCGCATTGTTCACTGATGTCCCGGATTCTGCACACCTGATTGATCAGCAAGCGGTTCTGGATGAAATATTTGGGTCGCAAGGCGTGGCGTTTACGTCAACTCACGTATGTGCCGGACGGGCCGGCATCGATGACGACCTGCCGCCTCGCACCGCCCTGGCGATCGATTACCTCAAGCAGCGTGATTGGGACGTAAATAGTAGTTTCGTGGTTTCCAGCCGAACGGCAGATCGAGACCTGAGTGAGCAGCTGGGCGTTGCGCACGTGCCGTTCGACGCGTCCCTCGACTGGTTGCAGATTGCCCAGCAGATTTTGAACCGCAATCGGCGCAGTACCATTCAACGTAAAACTAACGAAACTTGCATTCATGTCTGCGTGGACCTCGATGGCAGCCCTGAGTCCTCCGAAATCGCCACGGGCATCGGGTTTTTTGATCACATGCTGGATCAGTTATCGCGGCACGGCGGTTTGGCGCTGCAGCTGACTTGCCAGGGCGATTTGCAGGTTGACCCGCATCACACCATCGAAGACGTGGCGCTGGCGCTGGGAACGGCCATCGACCAGGCGCTGGGTGACCGCCGGGGCATTGATCGTTACGGTTTCTTGCTGGCCATGGATGAGGCTCAGTCAAACGTGGCCGTCGACTTGTCGGGTCGACCGGTGTACGTGCAGCGGGGCCGGTTCACGACGGATCGTGTAGGAGATTTTCCCACGGAAATGGTGCAGCATTTTTTTTCGTCGCTGGCGCAGTCGTTGCGCGCGGCGATCCAGATTGAGTTCCAAGGCGAGAACAACCATCACATGATCGAAAGTATGTTTAAGGGCGTGGGCCGGGCGCTGCGACAAGGCTTTCGCCGCAGCGGCCACGAGTTGCCGTCGACCAAGGGGGTCATTTGAATGGCTTTCATCGACGTCGCTATCATCGATACCGGCGGCGCGAACATCAATTCGCTGGTGTTCGCCTTCGATAGGCTGAACGTGACCGCCCAGCTGACGCGCGACGCCGACCTGATCCGCGCTGCTCCGCGCGTTGTATTGCCCGGCGTGGGCGCGGCGGCTGCGTCAATGAAACGGCTGAGCGAAACGGGACTGGATCAATTGATTCCCCATCTCACACAGCCGGTACTCGGCATTTGTCTCGGCATGCAATTGTTGTTTGAATCGTCACAGGAAGGGTCCGTGAAATGCCTGGCGATCATCCCTGGCACGGTTGAACAAATGTTGTCGGCGCCCGGCCTGAGAATCCCGCACATCGGTTGGAACCAAACGACTGTTAACGCAGAGCACCCAATATTTGATGA
Source organism: Pirellulaceae bacterium (assembly GCA_041599835.1). Classification (GTDB taxonomy): domain Bacteria; phylum Planctomycetota; class Planctomycetia; order Pirellulales; family Pirellulaceae; genus CAJQPP01. The sequence goes on along the minus strand of JBFILF010000048.1, from coordinate 4,443 downwards.
GTTGCCGCACCAGTTTTTTGGCTATTTCGTGCACAGTTTTGCCGCACCGATCAACGAGTTCACCGTCGGAACGTGTCGCCACAGTCGGGATTTTGCCTCGATCGTAACCCGCGACAACTTTGTTGGCATTCAATTCCACCCGGAGCGCTCGGCGGACGCCGGCCAACAGATTCTGCGCGGGTTTTTGTCACTTGGTTCAACGGCGCGGGTATGAACTTGGAATCGATTTCCAAAATATCGGCAACCACGGGCGGTTTGACGCGGCGGATCATCGCCTGCCTGGACGTTCGCCATGGCCAAGTCGTTAAGGGCGTTCAGTTTCGGAATCATCGCGTCGTCGGCGACATTGTGCAACTAAGTCAGCAGTATCGTGACGAGGGCGTCGATGAATTGGTGCTGTACGATATTACGGCCAGTCCTGAATCGAGAACCGTACCCTCCGACTGGGTCGAGCGAGTGGCACGGGTTATCGACGTGCCGTTTTGCGTCGCGGGTGGCATACGCGATCTGAATCAAGCTCGACAAATCCTCAACAGCGGGGCCGACAAGATTTCCATCAATTCACCGGCCATCGCCGATCCAGCGTTGATCACGCGGCTGGCTGACGAATTCGGATCGCAATGCGTTGTGGTCGGAATCGATAGCCTGCGCGTCGATGGCCAATACCGCGTTAAGTCGTTGACCGGCGATCCCCATGCCACGCAAGATGCCGGTCGGGCTACGTTGCCATGGATTCAGCAAGTGCAACAGCTCGGCGCCGGCGAAATCGTGCTTAATTGCATGAACCAGGACGGAGTTCGATCGGGATACGATGTCGTTCAGCTGGCCGCCGCTCGGGCCATTTGCCATGTGCCATTAATCGCATCGGGTGGCGCGGGAACGTACCAGCATTTTGCCGAAGTGTTTCAACAGTCCGACGTTGACGGCGCGCTGGCGGCGTCGGTTTTTCACAAATCGCTAATCGCGATTCCCGAACTCAAATCATTTTTGAAACGGGCGGGTATTCGAGTAAGACTATGAGTCAAGCAGAAGTAATCAAACTGGACTTAAACCGAATCAACTGGGAATCTGGCGACGGGCTGATCCCAGCTATCGTGCAGCACGCCCACACTGGCACCGTCCTGATGTTGGCCTACATGAATCGCCAGGCGTTACAAGAATCGTTGACGCGACGTCGCGTGACATTTTTTAGCCGTTCCCGCCAACAACTTTGGCAAAAAGGTGACACCTCCGGTCATCACCTTCAGTTGGTCGATGTCCAAGTAGACTGTGATGGGGATACGTTGCTGGTTCAGGCTTTGCCAAACGGACCAGCCTGCCACAAGGGGACCGCGACCTGTTTTGGAGATCACACGTTGCCCCAAATCGGCTTTCTCGGTCAGCTACAGCACATCATCGAAGGTCGCCGCGTTTCGGATCCAGCCGACAGCTACACGTCAAACCTGCTGCATCAACCCGTCAGCCGGATCGCTCAAAAACTCGGCGAAGAGTCGATCGAGACCGTGGTGGCCGCGGTCGCCGAATCGGAAAACGCGTTGGTCGAAGAAGCCGCCGACCTGATTTACCACTTGATGGTTTTGTGCGCATCCAGAAACATCGAATTGTCCGACGTGGCCGCACAGCTCCAACGGAGACACCAATCGACATCGTGAAAAGCTACTTGTGCGCCGACCACTTGGTATTCGGCCGTTTGGGAAACCTGGCAAGGATCGCCGGCAGAAACACCATGTCGCCAAACAGCGCGGCGGTCACGGTGATCGCTCCCATGCGAGCAAAGATCTGGTGATCGCGCGAGTCGCTGAATAGGACGCTCATAAATCCTGAAACCAGAACCAACGTTGTCATTACCAGCGCCGTGCCGACTGACGTAAAGGCGCGGCGGATCGCCAGCCGCTCGTCGGCAACCTCGTCCAGTTCTTCCTTGTACCGCGTGATAAAGTGAATCGTATCATCGACGGCAATCCCCAAACACACCGTAAAGGCGCACACGCTGACAATCTCCAGCGACATGCCGGCCAATGCCAGGTAAGTTCCGGCCACCGCCAACGGAAATACATTGGGGATGATGGAAATCAACCCGATTCGCAACGATCGATAAACTAGGGTCAGCACCAGAAATATCACCACCGACGCGGTTCCCAGACTGGCGACCAAGTCGATGACGATCTGGTACAGGTTCTGCCACCGCCATACCGCAGAACCCTGCAATTCGATCTGAAAAAACGGGTACGCAACTTCCAGGTTTTCGATTTGTTGTGTCAACCGCTCAAAAACCGGGCCGTACGTTGCGATTCCCAAATCCTGTACGCGGAAACTGACCGTGGCCACGCGCCGCTCGGGCTCGTAGTAGGCGCGTTTGATGGGCGGTGGCAACAAGTCCAGCATCGACATTCGGTCTTCGGCTAGCCCCTGGCCCGGCAGCGCGTCAACCAAGTTGCGAATTGAAATCGGATTCCCAATTAAGGCTTCGTCGCGCAACCAATCGTCAATCTCGCGAATGACCTTCATCACTAGCGGATCGTCGGATGCGACGTCGGGCGTCCATCGAATCTGAACGTGCCCCCATTCCAATCCTCCCAGCGCCCGGTCCATCTTGCGCAGGCCCACAGCCGCCTCGCTGCGGGTCGGCAATACACTTTCTCGGCGCTCATCGGGACGAAGCGTCGCGGTAATCGCAATCAGGACCAATGTCGTGACGATCCCAGCCAAGCTGACTTTGCCAACGTGTCGCAGTACAAAATCGACGACCAAGCCGATCCGCTCCAGGTTCCGATCGATCAAACCCTTGGCGTGCCCGACTTGTACCCGTTTTCCCAGAACCGTTGAGCAGGCCAGCGGAATCGCCGTCACCACAGCAATGAAGCTGAGCGTCACGCCGATGACGCAGCACCATCCGAATTCCTGCACAATCTCGTGATGCGCCAGCGTCAGCGATCCAAACCCGATGCCCGTGGTCAGTGACGTCAGCCCGCAGGCCAAACCGACTTTGCGAATCCCTTCGCGGGCCGCGTCGCGGGGCGGTAGGCCTTCGCTTCTGAGCCGGCGGATTTGCACCATCAGATGAACGCCGTCGGTGAACCCCACCAGGCTGATCATCACCGGCAGCACGACATCGTTAAACGGGTTGTCTTGAAAATCGAAAATGCGAATGATGCCCAGTGTCCAAAACACGCCGAGCGCCGGTGCCAAACCGACGATGGCGATCGCCACGACGCCGCGAAACAACACAATGCTCAGTATCGCAATGATGCCGTAGCCGATGATCTGGTACTTGAACTGATTCGTTTCGTGCGCGTCCATCGCCGTCAGAAAGATTGGCACGCGTCCGGTCACGGTGAATTGGACGTCAAACTGCGGAAACAAACGCGCGGTATCGACGGCCGTTTGCTTGACGCCCGCCGTGCAATCTTCGTCGCTGGTTACATAGAAATAATCAAAGTGGATCAGCAGCAATGTTGTCCGGCCGTCGCGCGACAACAATTGACCACCGACAAACGGATGATCCAGCGCTTTTTCTTTGGCCACCAGAAAACGTTGCTCCGTGGCCTTCGAGTTGGGGAGAATCGGTTCCGGCAAGCCAAAGATGTTCAATCCCGGCACGTGGTCCATCCAGATCACGCGGTCGACGAACTCCAGCTGTTCCAGCGCATCGACCACCCTCCGCATAGCCTGGGCACCGGTCGGCGTGAATAGCGAATCCGATTCCACGACGAGAATGGCATCGGCATCCGTAATGCGAAACGCTTCGACCGGAGGCGGTATAACGGATTCATCGGTGCCAACGTCGGCGGCGCTGTCCTGCTGCTCTGCGCCCCCTGGCGCCGATGCAGGGAACCAATCGCTGATCAAACTGGGATCGCGGTAGCCGACCACCGCGACGGCCGAAATCAATGCCAGACCAATTAGCACGATCAGCGGGCAATCAACGATCCACAGTGTAAACCGGTCGAATCTGCGCGACACGTTAATGCCCTGACTGGGGATTGGCGGACGACAACGACGTTACTTGTTGGCGCGAACTCTCCTGGTTGCGTGACGCAATATTTCGTCGCGCGTCAGTTGATTATCCAGGTTGTCGTCGATTTGCCAAAAACCAAATCGCCGAAGGGCGCGGGGCGTTTCGTCTCTCGACACCATATGGTCACCGTCGCGGTCAAATCTGCGGATGAACTGTTGCGTTAATTCCTCGGCGCGGGCCGCCACCGTGGCATCCGGCTGGGCAACGGTGGACGGTCCGGCCTCAACCTGCTCCGACGACGGCGGTGTCAACGGAAGCGCCACTCCAAAAAACGCCACCGCCATTTCCTCCCAAGTCTGGTCGCCCCACATCACAAACTCGTCGGGGTTGGGGTTGGCCGGATTCCCGGACGAATTATCAAAGACAACCGTCGCCTCGAGCGCGTCGATCGCTTCCAGCGGAATCGGTTGCTTGAAGTGATAGTT
>JBFILF010000047.1:0-17215 GCA_041599835.1 Pirellulaceae bacterium | reverse complement strand
GCTGTGCGCGCCCGTCTCCAGTTCGAGAATTTCCAGTTTCGGCTGGGGAAAATCTTCTGGCTTCTTTTTTTCCTTTTTGAGTTTCTTGATCAGTTCCGGGTCCGGCGCGATAGTGTACACCAGGTGGCGACTGTCAAAAGTAAACCTGGCCGCCAGACCGCGGAGCACTTTAAACTCCTTGTCCGACGCGACGTGCCGGATGACCAGTGTCGAGTCGCCCTTGCCGGGTTGCACGACGTAGCTGATCCACTGGCCATCATGGGAGATGTTTTGGGCCGTGATCGTGTTCCATTTGTCGTAGTCTTCGTGTTCCAGCGGCCGCTTGTCGTCGCCATCGTGGCCTAACGCCGCAAGGTTGCTAATCAGCCAAATTAGAAACACCGATACAACGATCCGCCATGCGCGGTTTCGATCGGACAAAATAAAGGCGGTAGCGGTTTTTGATCTCATGATAGGTAGCGCGTATTTAAAACAAAATGAATCGCAGGAAGAGTTTCTACCCTAATCGGACGGATCACTCGTTTCCAGATGCGGTGGCGATGTTGTTGGGCGCCCCAAATCAGGAGGCCGCAAATCAGGAGGCCGCAAATCAGGAGGCCGCAAATCAGGTGGCGGCGAAACAGGGGGCAGCGAAACCGCGGCAGTTCAATCTGAATCGCGGAGGGCCGACAAAATTTCTTTTAGCACAGCCGGCAACTGTGGCGTCCACCGCAGTACAACGACAAGGTCATTGTCTCTGTCGACAAAGATATAGTTGCCACCAAATCCCGCCGCGTAGAAACTCGACGCCGGGGCCGCGGCAATCCGCGCCTTGTCAGTGTTTAACCACCACAGGTATCCGTAATCTCGCCGCACATCTGTCGGAGTCATGGCCGCCGCGATCCATTGCTTGGAGACCAGCTGCTGATCGCGCCAAGCTCCATTGCGCAAAAACAACAGGCCGAAACGGGCCTGGTCTCTAGTGGCGATGAACATGCCACCTCCCCAGTGACCGCCGCCACTAACCGATTGGATCCGCTGGCCATCGATGTTGATCCACGAGTTTTCATATCCATGCCATCGCCAGGTTGGCGAGGCGCCGATTGGATCCATGATCTGCTCGCGCAACACGACAGGCAGCGGCTTGCGAAAAACATGGGTTAGTGCGTAGGCCAGCAAGTTCACCCGCACATCGTTGTATTTCATAAAGGTGCCCGGCTCGCGCAGTTGACGATGGGGCCATTGCTGGGGGTCGTCGCCCGTCGGCCGATCCGCCCAGTCGGGTTTACCCCACAACTCGCCCGACCAGTCGGAGGTCTGATTGAGCAGGTGATGCCAGGTGATTTTCGAGTTGTGACTGGAATCAAATGTTCCATCGCGCACGTAAACTCGCACTGGATCGTGAACGTCGCGAATCAGTCCTTGATCCAGGGCCAATCCGGCGACGGTTGACAGATAACTTTTGGTAACGCTGAACGTCATGTCCACCCGATCGGTGTCGCCCCATTCGGCCACGATATAGCCGCCGCGAATGATCATGCCGTTGGCGTCGCCGCGCGGCTTCGTGGGGCCGATCAGTGAAAAATGCGGCTCGCGCGAAAACGAAGCGGCGATGACTTGGGCTAGATCTTTTGAATCCTCGTTAGCATGTTGCTTAGCGAACTCAACCGCCGCCGACAGTTTTTCGGGATCAAAGCCGGCTCGCTCGGCCGCCCGCGTTTCCCACTGACCCCACGCCTCAGGGAAGTAGGGTCGCTGCTGCGCGCCGAGTTCGACAACTGGAACTGCCAACACAGCGAAAAACAGCAACAACTGTTCAATTCTGAAACGTGACCGTTGTGTTTTGCCGCAGCCAGCATGATGGAGCATGATGCCAATCCTTAATTTTTACTTACGGCACTGATGCGAGTCGCTTATTTTAGGTCATTTAGCTGACGAATCCATATAATGCACGCAGGCAAGGTGAACTCCCAGTTCGGAGAAAGACATGCGTTCACGTCTTGCCGTTTTTGCTTTCGTTGTTGTCGCCTCGACCTTCAATGTGTCGATCCATGCACAGCTTTCCGAATTCGCTCCGCCCATCGCTGCGAATAATGAGGCAGCGTATGAGAATCTGGAAAAAACCATATCGGTGGATTACTTCGAATTGCGGTTTGCTGATGTCGTGACGGATCTCCAAGGGCTTCTCGGCCAACGTTTCTTGATTCATGAATCAGCCGCCGACAACGGCCTGGAATTAGATTCATTCATCACGTTCAAACTCAACAAGGTTCGCGCCTGCACGCTGATCGAAATGATGCTGGAGGAATTTAGTTGCACGTACCACATCCAGGACGGTGTGGTGCGGATTCTCTGCCGGGATAGGGCCCGCGACACGTTGTCCAGGTATGTGACCGATCAATCAGTCGGGAGAGGAGATATCGAAAATCTGCAAAATGTCATCCAGGAAATCGTCGACCCGGATTCCTGGGAAGAAAACGGCGGCACTGGGCGAATTATGAACTTCGGGGAACGGCTGGTGATCGCCCAAACCGACCACAATATCCGGCAAATCCGCGACTTGTTGTTCGTTTTGGATGCCATCGATCGGTAGCGTCACCGACGATCGGCCCCACCCCGCAACGCCTCACAGCAAATTGAGCATGCCACCGAAAACGAATCCGTCAATAAATCTTGCCAGATCAGTACCGTATGCGCAACAGTTTATCCAGCTGATTTGCATTCTGGCCTGACAACGTTGGAGAACCACATGGCGGTTGTCGAAATTTTTCTTGCGTGCCTGATAGCCTTTCAGACGCCCGCCACGTCCGACGACAACACCGTTTGGTCTGGCGGGATCGGCACTCTCAACGACCAGTTGCGCGTGTGGGACCCTGCGACTTTGGAACTCGAAACTGACGGGAACGAGCTTCGTGGCAGGCTCAAAAAGCGCAAACAAATTTATAAGGTTGCAGGCTCAAGAAACGGCAGCGAGTTTGAATTCACGCTGGAGCGCCGGGACATCATGCGGAGTTTCCGTGGCCAATTGGTGGACGATGGGCGGGTATTGATCGCCACAGCCGTCGACGGCGAGTCACCGGATAAAGTCATCGTGCGAAAAACTTTGCCGATTGCCGGAAATCAGCTGAACCATGTCACCGGTATTTATGCCTTTGACGACCAGCATCGCGTGTCGTTGCGGGAGCAGGGCGGGAGCTTGGCGTTGACGGATTTTAAAACCGGAAAAGTCCGCACGCTTTATTCCTCATCGGCCGATCAAATGGTCGCCGGTCCAGGAATGGCCTTGCCGCATCCGGCCGAGGTTTACGCGGATTGGCAGCGCGACGCGCGGGGCAATGTGACCGGAATGAAATGGACGCAAGCCGATTCCGACGCCACATTGGTGGCTCAACGGGTTGCGCCGCCCACGATCTCCGAGTTTGAATACGACAGCTTTGACGGGACGCGGATTCGCGGTTCGTTATTTGTACCGCCCAACCCTGGGCCGCATCCGGCCATCGTTTGGGTCCACGGTTCGGGCAAGGCGGCCCGCGACAGCGCCGGCAGCTGGCCCCAGTATTTTTCGGATTTGGGATTCGCCGTATTAGCAGTCGACAAACGCGGTGTGGGCAAATCGGATGGCGTTTACCATTTGCCCGACGGTGGCGGACGCGATAATTTTCCGCACATGCGGCGACGGGCCCAAGACGTTGCGGCAGCCGTCAAGGCGCTGGCGAAACGGGAGGACGTTCTGGCGAACCGGATCGGGTTGGTAGGTGCCAGCCAGGCCGGATGGGTGATCCCGATGACGGTTGATCAAGCGGATATCTCGTTTGCGATCATTTTGTCGGGAGGCGCGACGCCGTTGTCGGTGGAGGGCCGATTCAGTCGACTTGCCGCCGAATCGTCATCGGGTGCCGATCTCAAATCCGTCGACGAGTTGATCCAGGAGTTGCGCGAGTACCAACCGGCGGACGAGGGCATCGATTCCGAGCTGAGCCGAATGGACTATCCGTGTTTGTGGTTGTATGGGCTGAAGGATCGCAGCAATCCGTCGCAATTGTGTGCCGAACGCATCCAGCGAATCGCCGCGCGGCACGAGCGCGACTTCAGCGTCAAGCTGTTTCCCGATGGCAATCACGCGCTGTTGGTTTGTCAATTCGGTGGCGCCGCCGAAATGCGGTCGCTGGATCGATTGGTCCCTGGTTTACACACAACGATCGAAGCCTGGCTGAAAGAAAAACAGCTTTTGCCAGTAGCCAAATCGCGATAGCCACTGAATTTGCTTAGAATTCGGGTTCTTCAGGCAGTTCCGCCGAAGTCCGCGACATCGGCTTCGAGCGGGCCCGCTGTTGATGCTGCTGCGGCTTGGGTTTTATGGATCAATTGCTGACCTCCGTTGTTTCGCTGTTGCCGATTCTGGTCGTGGCCATCTTTCTGGTGGGTCTCCGCTGGCCGGCCAGCAAAGCCATGCCGTTGTCGTTTGTCACGGCCGTGGTGGTGGCGTTGTTCTATTGGCAGGTCGCGCCGATGCAGGTGGCAGCCGCCAGCGTCAAGGGATTGGTGATTACCGCTTCGCTGCTGTACATCATTTTCGGGGCGATTCTGCTGCTGAACACGCTGCGGGAAAGTGGCGGATTGGACGTGATCCGCGGTGGATTCACCAACATCACCCCGGACCGGCGGATCCAAGTGATCATCATCGCCTGGTTGTTTGGTTCGTTTATCGAGGGCTCGGCCGGTTTTGGAACGCCGGCCGCCGTGGCCGTGCCGCTGCTGGTGGGACTTGGCTTCCCAGCGATGGCGGCCGTGATCGCCGGCATGTTGATTCAGTCGACGCCGGTGTCGTTTGGCGCCGTCGGCACACCGATCCTAGTCGGCGTAAAACGCGGCTTGGATGGCGCTCCGCAAGTGGTCGAGTACGCGCAGACGGCCGGCTACAGCGATTGGGAACAACTGCTGCCGGTGATCGGCGGCAAAGTGGCGGTGCTGCATGCGGTGGCCGGGACGTTGATCCCGTTGCTGGTCGTCGTGATCATGACTCGTTTTTTTGGCGCTAATCGCAGTTGGCGAGAAGGTCTGCAAGTTTGGAAATTTGCCATATTCGCTGCGCTGTCCATGACCGTGCCTTACGTGGTGATCGCCAACACGTTGGGCCCTGAGTTTCCGTCATTGATGGGGTCGTTGATCGGCCTGGCGATCGTGGTGCCGGCCGCCAAAAAAGGCTGGTTGCTGCCACGGGGTGCGGACTGGGATTTTGCCGATCGCCAGGCCTGGCCGGCGGATTGGAGTTCGCCATTCGAACAGCAGTTTTTGCGAGAAACGCGAAAGCAAACAACCGCCAAACATCATCTTTCGTTGTGGCAAGCCTGGTTGCCTTATTTATTGATCGCGCTGTTGCTGGTTGCCACGCGCTTACCTGTGCTGGGCATAGGCCAGATGCTGCGGCAAGTTTCATTTGAAACGGATTCTTTGTTCGGCACATCGGTCAGCGTGAGCTTGCAGCCGTTGTACTTGCCCGGCACGGTTTTCGTGGTGGTCTGCCTGATCACGTGCGGATTGCATCGGATGAATGCCGCTGCCGCTGCCCGCGCGGTGACGCGTTCGGGCAAGACGCTTTGGTCCGCTTCGGTTGCCCTGATGTTCACCGTGCCGATGGTCCAGGTATTCATTAACTCCGCTGGCGGCAAAGCCGAACTGCAGTCGATGCCGGTCGAATTGGCTTCGGGCGTAGCGGCACTGGTCGGCCATGCCTGGCCGATGTTTGCGCCGCTGGTCGGAGGCATTGGGGCGTTCGTCGCCGGCAGCAACACGATCAGCAACATGATGTTTTCATTGTTTCAGTTTGAAATGGCGGCCCCGGCCGGAGCCGATCCGACTTGGGTCGTGGCGCTGCAGGCCGTCGGCGGCGCAGCAGGCAATGTGATTTGCGTGCACAATGTGGTGGCTGCTTGCGCTGTTGTCGGAATGGTCGGTCGCGAAGGCGACGTGATTCGCAAGACATTTTTTGTATTTATTTATTACGTGCTGGTTGCGGGGACGCTGGGCCTGTTGTTGGCCTGATTGGGCGCTCATCCGGGACTATTCATGTACACCTTCACCAATCAACCTTCGCCAATCACCCTTCACCAATCACAACGCTTATTAGTCGATGTCGATACAAAACTATTTGCCACTGAATCCACCAGAGCGGATTTTAATGGGGCCCGGTCCGAGCACCGTGTCGGCCCGCGTCCTGGCGGCGTTGGCTGCTCCCACGCTGGGGCACCTGGATCCGCAATACATTAAGTACATGGACGAAACGTGCCAGTTGCTGCGTCACGTATTCCGCACCGACAACGCGCTGACATTTCCCGTGTCGGGTACCGGCATGGCGGGTATGGAAACCATTGCCAGTAACCTGATCGAACCCGGCGATGAAGTGATCGTTTGCATCAATGGCGTGTTTGGCGGTCGCATGCAGGACATGATGCAACGTTGCGGGGCGACGGTGCATGCAATTAGCGTACCTTGGGGCGAGACGTTCCCGGAAGCGATGATCGCCCAGGCGATTGATCAACACCCGCAATCCAAGTTGGTGGCCATCGTGCACGCCGAAACGTCAACGGGCGCACACCAGCCGCTGCCGGGTCTGGGGAAACTGGTGCACGCAGCCGGCATGCTGTTGGTTGTCGACGCGGTCACATCATTGGGCGGCCACGAGCTGAACGTCGACCAATGGGAAATTGATGCCGTTTACTCCGGGACTCAGAAATGCCTGTCCTGCCCGCCGGGGCTGGCGCCGGTGTCGTTTTCCCCTCGAGCCATCGATGCCATGGAGCGCCGCCAAACGCCGGTACAAAGCTGGTATCTGGACGTTTCGATGCTCAAAAATTATTACACCGGAGGTGGCGGGCGAGCTTATCACCACACGGCGCCGGTTAACATGGTGTATGCCTTGCGCGAAGCATTGTTGATCGTCGCCGAAGAAGGACTTGAGGCGCGCATCGAGCGGCACCGGGCCACACACGAAATCTTGCGCGAAGGCCTGGAAGGCTTGGGGCTAGATTACGTGCCCCCACAGTCGTTGTGCACGCTGAACTGTGTGCGGGTGCCTAATGGTATCGATGAATCGGCCATTCGGCGGCGATTATTGGAAGAATACAATATCGAAATCGGTGGGGGACTCGGGGAGTACGCCGGCAAGGCGTGGCGCATCGGTTTGATGGGCCACTCGGCCACGCTGCGAAACGTCACAACCCTGTTGGCCGCTCTGCAAGATTGTCTGTAACCGGCGGAAGTCAATGTCAACTCATGACGTGACACGATCGAAACAGCCGTTCGACGGAGGCGCGCTGGCCACGTTGGCCAAAATCTTCCCCCCTGAACGATTGCTCACGGCGGCGGCTGAAGTCACGGCATTTCAATCGGATGGGCTCACCGCGTTTGCGGCCAAGCCTCGCGCCGTCGTGATCCCCGAAACCCAACAGGAAATCATCGATGCGGTCCGCTGGTGTGCCGAGCACCAAGTCCCGTTTGTCACGCGTGGCAGCGGCACCAGTCTGTCCGGCGGTTCGTTGCCCATCGAGGAAGGCATCGTGATCGCCCTGAATCGCTTGAATCGGATTTTGCATCTGGACCCGATGGAACGACGGGCGTTGGTGGAGCCGGGAGTGATCAACCTCGACGTGTCGCGAGCAGCCCAGCCACACGGATTGTACTACGCGCCGGATCCGTCCAGCCAATCAATCTGCACCATCGGCGGCAACGTAGCGTTCAATGCCGGGGGAGCGCATTGCTTGAAGTACGGCATGACCTCCAACCACGTGCTGGGTCTGAAGGCCGTGCTGGCCAGCGGCGATGTCGTGACGCTGGGCAGTTACGGCCGCGAACAAATCGGTCCCGACTACGCCGGTTTGTTTTGCGGCAGCGAAGGCCTGTTTGGCGCCGCGCTCGAGATCATGCTGCAGTTGCTTCCAATACCCGACATGTACCATACCGTGTTGGCCGGGTATCGATCGATAGAGGAAGCCGGTCATGCGGTCGCGGCGGTGATCAGCGCCGGATTGTTGCCCGGCGCCATGGAGATCATGGACGCGTTGGCGATCCAAGCGGCTGAGGCCGCCGTGGCTTGCGATTACCCGGCCGGTGCCGAAGCCGTTTTAATTGTCGAACTCGAAGGACCCCGGTCCCGCATCGAGTGCGAACGGGACCAGCTCGCGCGGATTCTCGACGAAACCCATTCGTTTGAAGTTCGCATTGCCAGCGATGAATACGAACGCGAGGCCATTTGGAAGGGGCGCAAATCGGCTTTCTCAGCCGTCGGCCGGCTTAGCCCGGATTTTATCGTGCAGGATGGGGTGGTTCCGCGCAACCGCCTGGGCGAGGCATTGCGGCGGATCGGGGAAATGGCGCAAGGTTCGAGTTTGCGCGTGGCCAACGTGTTTCACGCCGGTGATGGCAATTTGCACCCGCTGATCCTGTACGACGGTCGCATAGCGGGACAGTTGGAACAGGCCGAACAACTGGCCGGTCAAATCTTGAACCTATGTATTGAAATGGGTGGTTCCATTACCGGTGAGCACGGCGTCGGCATGGAAAAGCGCGAGTTTTTGCCGGCCATGTTCGACGCATCGACGATGGAACTGATGAAACGGTTGCGACTGGCGCACGATCCCCATCAAGTGGCCAATCGCGGCAAGATGTTTCCGGGCGGCGATGCCCCAGCGCTGGCGATTCGTGGTTTGCATCCTTTGGAAAAAGCCGGAATTATCTCGCGCGAATGATGTAGCATGGCGTTAACACCGCAATCAATTGATGAACTGACTGAATTGGTCCGCAACGGCCATTCGGATCAGCCACTGCTGGCGGTCGGCGGACAAACCAAGCCGCGGTTGAGCGCGGCCGACCAGGTGCAATTGGTATCGATGGTCAAACTGGCCGGCCTGACCAGTTATGAACCGTCCGAATTCACCTTCAGCGGGCTGGCTGGTACGCCGGTTCGAGAAATTGCCAATCAATTGGAGCAACACGGCCAATATTTGCCGTTCGACCCCATGCTCGTGGAATCTGGGGCGACGTTGGGCGGCACGGCGGCCTCCGGCCTGAGCGGTCCGGGCAGGTTTCGTTTTGGCGGGATTCGAGATTTTTTGTTAGGTGTCAAGCTGATTGCTGGTGACGGCACCGTCATCAATGCTGGGGGACGGGTGGTAAAAAACGCGGCCGGATTTGACATTCCCAAACTGTTGGTGGGCAGCCTTGGCCGACTGGGGATTCTGTGCGAACTCACCTTTAAGGTTTTTCCAAAACCTCAGACGAGGTCCATGGTCGTTGAGTGTGACTCTCACCAGGTGGCGGCCGAGCAAATGGCGGCCGCCGCCGCATCCACGTGGGAGCTGGACGCAATCGATTACCGCCCCGGCCATCGGCGGCTTTATCTGCGACTGGGTGGTCCGGAAAACGCCACCCGGGATATCGGCCAACAGATCGTCGCCCGGTTTTGCGAACACGCTCGTACACTGGACGACCACCAAGCCGATCAAATTTGGCGAGAGATCAATGAATTCAAATGGGCCACCGACAACGCCTGGTTTGTCAAAGTTCCGTTGACCATTGAGTCGTTTTTGTCGTTGCAAACGCAACTCGAGAGAATTTCTGCCGCCATTGAGTTGCATGTCAGCAGTGCCGCGTCGCTCGGTTGGCTGGCGGGTCAATCATCAGATGATCTGAACAAGTTAGACGAAATCCTCAATACATTGAGATTGAGTGGGCTGGTGATTCGAGGCTCCAACCACCAAGGCTCCAACGACCGAAGCTCCAACGACAACATGTGGATCGGCTGGCCGCGCGACCAACGTCACGATCAACGGATCAAATGCGCGATGGATCCGCCCGGGCGGTTTCCGGCGTTAGCCGAGTGTGATTCCGAACAGAAACTATAGCGACTCGATGAAACACCAAATCGATATCGATCAGCAAGGCCCACTCGGCGGTTTGATGGCTGAGGCGATACAAACGTGTGTTCATTGCGGATTCTGTCTGCCCGCCTGCCCCACTTACCGCATTCTGGGCCAGGAAATGGATTCGCCGCGCGGCCGTATCGTGTTGATGAAGGAGGTGCTGGAGGGCCAATTGCCCATCGCCGACGCGGGGCCGCATTTGGACGCGTGCCTCGGCTGCCTGGCCTGCGAGCCGGCTTGCCCATCAGGGGTGCGGTATCGCGAACTAATCAGCCCATTTCGGTCGACTCGTCAATCCCGGCGTTCGGTCGGCCAGCGCATCCGTTGTTGGCTGGTGTCGCGGACGCTTACCTTTCCCGGCCGATTTCGATTCGCGGCGCGGGCGGCCGGTTGGCTCAAGCCGTTTGCCGGGCGGTTGCCAGGATCCATGCGGCCGATGCTCGAATTGCTGCCGCACGCACTGCCACCCCGGCAACAGTTGCCAAACCTGGTCGCCGCCCAAGGCGAGCGGCGGGCGCGGGTTGCGCTGTTGGCGGGATGCGCCCAGCAGGTGCTGGAACCGGACATCAACGCTGCGACCATCGATGTGTTAACCCGCAACGGCGTCGAAGTGTTGATCCCCGCCGGTCAATCGTGTTGCGGCGCACTCAGCTGGCACGTTGGCAACCTGAAGCAGGCCCAGCAGTTTGCGCGGCGCAATCTGGCGGCATTTCCGGATGACGTGGATGCGGTCATCAGCAATGCCGCCGGTTGTGGCTCGGGCATGCGGGAGTACGGCGCGATGTTAAAAGGTACCGATCAGGAACCGGCGGCGGAGCAATTTAGCCAGCGCATCCTCGACGTCAGCGAGTTTCTCGACCGACTCGGCGACATGGCGCCGATTCCCGATTTGGGTAAGCCGCTGCGGGTCGCCTACCAAGAGGCTTGCCACCTGGTCAACGGTCAACAAGTTGCGGCCGCGCCGCGGCGCATTTTACAACGCGTACCCGGACTGCAATTAGTGCCGCTGGCCGACAATTCAATCTGTTGCGGATCGGCGGGCACGTACAATCTGGACCAACCGGAGATTGCTTGGCAATTGGGCGCGGAAAAAGCCACCCGAATTGTCGCGGCTGATCCAGATCTGGTGGCCAGCGGCAATATCGGCTGCATCATGCAACTGCGGCGGCATTTGGCGGCAAAACATTCCAGCTTGCCGGTTCGTCATACAATGCAAATTCTCCGCGACGCCTATGTTGCAACTGACGGCCAATCGTCTCCGGCTCATCAATAAACGGAGATGCCCAACAGTGCGCGTTCGTTTCCTGCAATCGACGTTTCTCGCGTAGCGCCTTATTTGATCCGGCTGCCTTCGACAACCAGTTCGCCCTCTTCGCCACTGTTGGCGAAGGAATAATACAACACGCCGTCGATGGAGTTTTCCACCAGGTCCAAGTCGTACTCGACTTCCAAAGGCTGGCCGTCGAATTCCAGTTCAATCGTGAATTTCAAATTGCCGTTTTTGTATTTGACGTCGCTAATGGTAATGTCGTCGTCATCGACAAATTCAACGACCGCTTTGCCGTCGTCGTTCTTGACTTTGAATTCTGGACGCATTTCCTGACCGTCTGGCGTGGTAAAGAACATTCGCCAGGTTCCCGCGACATCGTCCAACGGAAATGTGCGCTGAGCAAGCCAATCCATTTCGCGCTGTTCGTCGCCGGTGTTGACCAGCACCATTCCTTTGATCTTGTCGTTACCCACTTTTCCGGAGAGCGTGATGTGGTAATGCATCTCCCCTACCGTTGCGGCGAACTTGACCGTCAGCTCGCCGTCTTCGAACGTGCCCTCCTCGATCTCGGATTTGACCATTTCACTGGTGAATTTGCCTTTGACCTTTCCGTTTTTTTCGGTCAGTTTCAGAACGCAATGGATGGGCCCATCAGGGCCTTCGTGCTCCCACTCCCAAGTACCCGCCGGCGACGCCTGGCTGGATGTCTGCGTTTTGGACTGCTGAGCCACAAGTGGTATCGAAAAAATGACAACAGCGACGATGGCTGCAACGACGCGCAATAACTTAAATTTACTCACAGTGTTTCCCCTTGATCCAGAATTGAATTTTGCCCCGCATGTGTACTGACGATTGAGGTACCCCGCAACTTCCCAAATTGTTTTGAGTCGAAACCGATGCATCGATCCGCCGGCGCCGTGCCGATAAACGGGCGATCCAACTCTGACCATTCGTGCCAGCGCCCCGTTTATTTGCGGCTTTTTCCCCGTTCACAAAGAATACACGGGGAGAATACGGGTCGAGAAACCCAATTGGTACCCGTGGAGCAACGGCTCGGCAAAATAGACGACTTTTCTGACTTGGTCGCGACGTGGCGCGCACGTTCAAATCCGGGGCTTTTCCTATCTTTTGGCCGGGGACCGCAACAAAGTCGAAAAAGGGGCTAAAATGCGGTCGTTTTCCAATCTATGGTCGAATTCCAAGATTTCCATCCTATTGAGCAGGTTGGATGTTGCCCCACCGAGATATCAAGTCATTAACTTTGAACTCAGATCCAATCCAAGTGCTCAAAATCAGTTGCC
Organism: Pirellulaceae bacterium; assembly: GCA_041599835.1. Classification (GTDB taxonomy): domain Bacteria; phylum Planctomycetota; class Planctomycetia; order Pirellulales; family Pirellulaceae; genus CAJQPP01. The sequence continues at coordinate 4,748 of JBFILF010000047.1, read as the reverse complement.
CAAATCGAATGCTCATGCGGTTTGTAATCGGTAAGGCCATTTTGGTGAGCTGGGCGGCCCTGTTCGGCTGGGCGCCGATGCTCGTTGCACAGCAGCCGGATTTGTCGGATGAAACGCAACAACAACTAGAATTTTTTGAATCAAAAATTCGACCCGTATTGGTAGCCCATTGTTACGAGTGCCATTCGGCCGACTCAGCCGAGTTGCAGGGGGGGCTTCGAGTTGATTCCCGCGCCACCATTCGCACGGGCGGCGACAGCGGGCCCGCCGTGGTGCCAGGCAAACCCGGAGACAGCCTGTTGTTGGAGGCCTTGCGCTACGAATCCTACGAAATGCCACCTGCGGGGCAGTTGGCCGATCACATCATCGCGGATTTTGAAACGTGGATTCGAAGCGGCGCCGTTGATCCGCGGGACAGTGACACGGTTGCTCCAGCGGCAGAGGTGGACATGGAGCAGGGCCGGGCCTTCTGGTCGTTCCAACCGATTGCCTCGCCAACGGTGCCCGACGTGAAAAACGAGTCATGGCCGCTGAACGAGATCGACCGTTTCGTGTTGTCGCGTCTGGAGGAAAATCAACTCGCTCCCGTCAATGACGCCAACCAAATCTCATGGCTTCGCCGCGTTTATTTTGATTTGATTGGTTTGCCGCCAAAACCTCAACAAATTGACGAGTTTCTAAATGACCTGCGGCCCGATGCCCGGTCGCGATTGATCGATCAGTTGCTGGACAGCCCGCAGTTTGGTGAGCGATGGGCCCGCCACTGGCTGGACGTGGCCCGGTATTCCGACAGCAGCGGTGGTGGCCGCGTGTTGATCTTTCACGATGCTTGGCGATATCGAGATTACGTGATTAATGCGTTCAACGCTGACAAGCCATTTGACCAGTTCGTACGCGAACAAGTCGCGGGCGACCTGTTGCCTTACCACGATTACCTCCAGCGGCGAGAGCAATTGACGGCAACCGGTTTTTTGATGCTGGGACCGCACAACTATGAACTGCAAGACAAGGAACTGTTGCGGATGGAAGTCGTCGATGAGCAAATCGACGTTATGGGACGCGCCTTTCTGGGTCTGACACTCGGCTGCGCGCGATGTCACGATCACAAGTTCGACCCGGTGCCGACCGAGGATTACTACGCACTGGCCGGTATCTTTCGCAGCACCGATTCGCTCGTCCATGCCAACGTTTCGCGGTTTGTGGAAACCGAATTGCCGCTGCCGCCGCGCGAGCAACAGGCACTCCAGGAATATCGCGCGACCACGAGTCAATTGCAACAAAAGATCGACAACGGCAAAAAACAGATTGACGAATTGCTGAAACGGTTGTCAGAAACCGGATCGGTGCCGTCGTCTAATTTGGGCGGACTGGTGTTGGACGATCAGCAAGCTCAGCTGACCGGCACATGGAACCACAGCGACAATGTCAAACCGCATGTCGATTCCGGCTATCAATATGCGTCCGGCAAGGACGCGATGGCCCGTTTCATGTTCGCAACCAAACAGGCAGATGATTACGAAATTCGCTTGTCGTACACGCCCCATCCCAATCGCAGTGATAAGGTGCGGGTTAACATCAAGTCCGGCGACCAGGTCATCGAACGTCATATAAATCAAAAACTCGTGCCCGGCTCCAACGGCCTGTTTCAATCGTTAGGTACCGTGTCGGCCCAAGCCGAATCGACGATTCAAGTCGATGTGCACGGTGGCAACGCCGGCACAACGATCATTGACGCAGTACAGCTGATCCCACGCTCGTTAGCTGACGAATCCAAGTTTTCCGGATTGGACGATCCGACGTTGGCCAAATTGCAGGAGGCGTTGACGAATCAGCAATCCATGGAACAGCAAAAAAAATTGCTGGATGAACAAGCACCGGCCAATCCAGATTCTGTCATGTCGGTTCGCGAGCATGGCGAGCCGGGCGATTATTTCGTGTGCATCCGTGGCGATGCCCACCGACTTGGCGATCCCGTGGCGCGGCATGCGCTTTCGGTAATCCCGCTGAGCCGCGATCTGGGAATCCCGCCGCAGTCCAGCGGCCGCCGCGAATTGGCCGAGTGGCTGGTCGACCCCGACAACCCGCTGACGGCGCGGGTTTACGTCAATCGCGTCTGGGCAAAGGTGTTTGGATATGGCTTGGTGCGGACGCCAGACAATTTCGGCTTGATGGGCCAGTTGCCGTCGCATCCGAAACTGCTGGATTACCTTGCAAAGCACTTCATACAAAACGGCTGGTCGACCAAATGGTTGATTCGCGAGCTGGCGACTTCGCGCGTGTATGGATTGTCGACCGTCGACGATCCAGTCAGCCTGGCGGCTGATCCCGAAAACCGCTTGCTGTGGCGGGCCCACCGGCGCCGATTGGACGTGGAAGCCATGCGGGACGCGATTCTCTCGGTGAGCGGCCAATTGCATACCGAAGTGGGCGGCCCCTCGATCGAGCGCAATTTGAATCGCGAGTTTGGTTTCGAATATCGTTCGTTGCGGCGCACCGTCTATTTGCCTGTGTTTCGCAACACATTGAATGACATGTTGGAAGTTTTTGATTTTCCCAACCCCAACGTCGTCTCCGGTCGCCGCAGTGAAAGCACGTTGCCGGCCCAAGCGCTATTTTTGATGAACAGCCCGTTCGTGTTGGACCAGTCGCGCGTTGCCGCTCAGCGAATCCTTGACACGGAGCTGGACAGCGATCAGCAGCGTCTGCAATTGGCTTTTCGCCGCGCGTTGGGCAGGCCGCCTTCGCCAGCTGAACTGGATATGATGCTGCAGTTTCTCCGCGAACACGCCGTGGAAAACGACGTCCAGCGATTAAATGCATGGACCGACATATGCCACACGCTGTTCGGCAGTTTGGATTTTCGATATCTCGATTGATAATGCGCTCCTGAGCGATCGGCGATTATGGTAAAACTGTAGCTAAATCACCGATCGCCGAACTTGACTCTGTTATGACAACCGCCGCTTTTCAAATCTCGCGTCGCCAGCTGCTTAAGTCATCCGCTTGTGGATTCGGCTCGCTGGCGTTGGCCGGACTTGCCGGCGGTCAATCCGCTGCCAGCGAATCCCCATTTGCCGTGCGGCAACCGCATCATCCGCCCCGCGCCAAGAGAGTTATTTTTCTGTTCATGCAAGGCGGTCCCAGCCAGGTCGATACGTTTGATCCCAAATCGCAGTTGGCTGCGCACGACGGCAAAAAGATTGAGTTCGATGTCGCGCGAACGCGGAAAACGACGCCCGAGACTGTCTTGAAATCGCCCTGGCAATTCAAACAGTATGGACAGTGCGGCCAGCCGGTATCCGAGTTGTTTCCGCATATGGCCGGCTGTGTCGACGACCTTTGCCTGATCCGCAGCATGCAAACCGAAGGCGTCGCTCACGGTCCAGCGACTTTGTTTTTGCACACCGGGGCGACCAACCTGATTCGTCCCAGCGTGGGCGGCTGGATTTCTTACGGCTTGGGTACCGAAAACCAAAACCTGCCAGCGTTCGTCACCATCAATCCGCCGCCGACCAAAGGCGGTCCGCGAAATTATTCCAACGCGTTTCTGCCCACACCGCATCAGGGCACCGTGATTAAGGGCAACAACATTGAGTCGGCGATTCGCCATCTGCACAACCCGCACATCCAGCGGGCCAGGCAAGTGCGGCAATTGGATCTATTGGGCCGAGTCAATCGAACGCAGGCAGCGGCCGCCGGCGTCGACGACCGGTTGGACGCGGTCATCGAGTCCTATGAACTGGCATTTCGCATGCAACAGCACGTGCCGCAAGTCCTCGATGTCACCGCCCAGCCGCCACACGTGTTACAGATGTACGGAATCGGCCAGCCGCACACGGACGAGTTCGGGCGGCAGTGTTTGATGGCGCGGCAATTGGCCGAAGCTGGAGTCCGCTATATCCAAGTCAGTTACAGCGACATCAAGGACACGCCCAAGTGGGACCAGCATTCCAATTTGAAAGAGCACGAAGTTCACGCGCGGGCCACTGATAAACCGGTTGCTGGTTTGCTTCTCGATCTAAAACAGCGCGGGCTGCTGGAGGACACGTTGATCTGGTGGGGAGGCGAGTTCGGCCGTACGCCGTTTGCCCAAAACCGCGATGGTCGCGATCACAATCCGCGCGGCTTTACCGTGTGGCTGGCCGGAGGTGGCATAAAACCGGGAATGGCTTACGGACAGACTGACGAATTCGGATACGAGGCCGTGGAGAACAAGGTGCACATGCATGACTTGCATGCGACGATTCTGCATTTGTTGGGTATCGATCATCGGCAATTGACCTACCAGTACGCCGGACGGGATTTCCGCTTAACCGACGTCCACGGTCGCGTGGTGCACGATATCATCAGTTGATGGATCTACATGGCGAACAATATTTTTGAAAACCTGCCGCCAGCAACTGCGGAAGAGGTTTTTGAGACGCTGGTCGATCACGCGCCGGTGCGGATTGAACGGATTGTGTCACGAGGCCATGCGTCACCCGACGGATTTTGGTATGACCAGCCTCATGGTGAATTTGTCGTGCTGGTGAGCGGCGCGGCTACGATACGCCTCGAGGACGATCATCACACTCACAACCTAAAACCCGGCGATTGGATCAACATTCCGGCCCACGTTCGCCATCGGGTTGAGCAGACGGCGGCGGGCGAGCCAACGATTTGGCTGGCCGTGCATTACGACAATAAAACGGAATAAGCGCTGTTAAGCCTCAACGCCCGGCACTCATTTCCGCCATCCCACTGGCTGG
>JBFILF010000046.1:0-17254 GCA_041599835.1 Pirellulaceae bacterium | reverse complement strand
GCGGTTGTCTGGCGGCCCTCATGGCCGGCAATTCAGTGATTCTCAAACCGGCGTCTGAGTCGGTGTTGACGGCCTGGCGATTGGCCAACCAGATGTGGGAGGCCGGCGTGCCCAAGGAAGTGTTGCAGTTTCTACCGCTCAAGGATGGTGAGACTGGCAAGGCAATGATTTCCGATCCGCGTGTGGCCATCGTGATCTTAACCGGCAGCTTTGAAACCGCGAAAATGTTTAAGTCCTGGCGGCCCGATTTGCGGTTGTACGCCGAGACGAGCGGCAAAAACAGCATGATCATCACGGCCGCCGCCGACCTGGATTTGGCGGTCGCCGATCTCGTTCACGGTGCCTTTGGCCATGCGGGACAAAAGTGCTCGGCGACCAGTTTGGCGCTGGTGCAGCGCGAAGTGTACGAGAGCGAAAAATTTCAAAATCAGTTGAAGGACGCGGCCAGCAGCATGCGGGTAGCCGGATCGTGGGACATGGCGGCCGACGTCACTCCAGTCATCCACGAGCCGCGGGACGAATTGCTGCAGGGATTGACCCAATTGGACGACGGCGAGTGGTGGCTGTTGCAGCCCCGGGTGATTGACGAAAACCCGTGCCTGTGGTCGCCCGGCATCCGCATGGGCGTGCGGCCTGGCAGCTGGTATCACTGCACTGAGTGTTTTGGTCCGGTGTTGGGCATCATTCCCGTCGACAGTTTTGAGCAAGCCATCGAAATCCAAAATGGCAACGAGTTTGGCTTGACCGGTGGTCTGCATTCGCTGGATCCGGATGAGATTGCGGTTTGGCGCCAGCGGGTGGAAGTCGGCAACGCTTACGTTAATCGCACCACGACGGGTGCCATCGTGCAACGGCAACCGTTTGGCGGCTGGAAAAATTCATGTGTCGGTCCGGGTGCCAAAGCTGGCGGACCAAACTACGTTGCGTCGATGTGCGACTGGAACCAGGCTGGTTTGCCGGCCGTGTACGGCGCGTTGTCGGGCGACACCCGCATCATGGTTGAGCATCTGACTGGATTAATTGACGGCGATGAGCGACGCGGACTGTTTCGCGCCGCCGCCGAGAGTTACGCCCATTGGTGGAAAGAATACTTTTGCCAAGAGCATGACCCGTCGCAGGTGCATGGCGAGACCAATCATTTTCGGTACCGCCCCCGCAAATGGCATTTGTTGCGAGTGACCGAAGTCAAGGGAAGTCTGCTGCCGGCGGCCATGGCCGCGGTGGCTTGCAAACTGGCCGGCGTGAACTTGACGGTCAGTTGCGACTCGCTGATTGAATGGTCGCACGTGTTTGACATGATTACCGGTGCGGGATCGGTTGTGGAAGATAATCGAACGGCCGTGTTGCGTTTGGCTAAAATGACCAACGGCTCGATCCGTTTTATCGGTCCGCCCGACTTTGACGCGTTTGCACCGTCCAAAATCGGCAACGTTCCGGTGATCCGCGGGCAACCCCTGGCCAACGGCCGAATTGAATTATTGAACTACGTCCGCGAACAATCGATGACACAGATTGTGCACCGTTACGGAAATATTATTTAACGGCGAGTTTGCTGACTCTGACAAAAAACGGCGTTTTTGATCGGCGGCGGCAAAAACGCTGTCACGCAGATATTGTTTTCACATCGAAATCAGAGTTCGAGGCAGTCAGTGCGAAGTCTGCGCGACTCCGGCTAATCAAGGGTGTATGGCGCTGGGCCTTGGCCCGCTGATTTTGTGAGACTCCGATGACGGACCAGATTATTCAGTGTCCCACGTGTAAGTCACGTATGACGGTTGGCCCGCAGCACTTTAAATACGGCCACGTCCAATGCGTTCGCTGCAAAAGCGTGTTGGCGATTTCACAAGGATCGCCACCTCATCCAACAAGGAGTGAGCGTTCGAGCGGGCAACCGGGCAAAATGTCAGGCATCCGCCCGTGGATGATTTGGGCCGGGGTCATTGCCGTCATCGCCGTCTGTGGCGTCGCTTGGTTGATCTTTGCATAGACTGGCGGTAAACGGCCGGCGAAATTCGTTCACGGATCCAGCGCCAATCGGATTTGCTGGGCCACTTGTTCCGCCAGCGCGATTGACCCCGCTGCGGTGAAGTGAACGTTTGCAGGCCGCTGGATTTGATCCAGTTGCCCGGCGGCGAACGAATACAGATCATTTACGGCAATGTTGTGATCACGCATGATGTTCACGGCTGCTTCGTTGTAGCGCGGCGGGGCGTCAACCGATCTAAACGGCCGCACGTCACCCGGCGGCACGGGCGTGGTCGTCGCGAAAATCAATTTGGCATCGGTCTGTTTAAGTTTGGAGACAATTTCAGCAAGTTGTTTTTGATATTCCACGAGAGTTGATTGTGGCGGATCCGAGGGCGAGTTGGAATTTTTGCCCGTGTCGGCGTTGACGTGTTTCATGTCGTGCAGTCCGAAATTGAAATGAATCACGTCCCAGTTGCCCCCGCCCATCGACAACCAACGATCGACGTGCTGGACGCCGTATTTGGTGCCTTGACAATTCTCGTGATTGCGGTGATCGCGCATCGGCCGTACCACAAAGGCCTGGTCTTGCAGCAATTGTTGCACATGCGGTGCATATCCGATCGAGATGGAATCACCCAGAATGAGCACGCGCGGTTGGTCGACCATTCTCGTCAGCCGCAACATCTGCCGGGCCAGCGCGTCGCCGATCAAAATGTAACTTTCGGCATTGCCAAACCAATGGTGGCCATGTCCAACGTTGGGCGACTGGTCAGCGGGCCTGGCAAAGTCACGGGTTTCGGCCAGCGCCACGTTTCCGACAAACGGCGGATGGGCCACGACGCTGGATTGGGCCCGGCGAATCTGTTTCATCGGTTCGCTGGCGTCCGGGCCGCCGTTTCCCAATTCACCGATGACGACCGGCAGATGCGGGCGGTCCCAGGCGCGGCGTATATCATTGATCAGGCAAATTAAATTTTGGCCGTACTCGTTGCGAGCTGCCTCATCCACCATGTCGTTCCATCCTTGTTGCCAGACGAATCCAGCGATTTCAATTTGGGCGTCGGCCAACGCTGGGAATTCCGTCGCCGCCGACCGTAGGGCTTCGTCAACTTCCTCCAGCATTTTCTGGTAATACGCGCCGGTTTCACCGGCGGCACTCGGCGGTCGGAAATCCTTATAAAGACTTTTGCCGCCCCATGCGGTTTTGATCAACAGCACGGGTTCCGACAGGGCTTCGCCGACGATGTGCCCAAATTGCAATTCCGGGCCGATATGGTGGTGCCCTTCGTACCCGGTGAAGCCAATCGACAGCGGACCTCGTTTAATTTCCTTTTCGGTTTTGTAGCGGACCCACACGTCATCTCGGACGGTCCATTCACCCGCAGCATTGTGCAAGTGGCCAAATTGCTGTTTGAAATCCGGACGCGTCATCAGGCGCGACAGGGTGCCGCGCCCTCCGTTGTAATGTTGGGGGTGGTCCAAATCGACAACGCCTTGTCCTTGCATGTTGGATTGGCCAGCCAACACAAAAACCTTGACAACTTTCGCGCCGCCCCGCGAGGCATTTTGCGCGGTCGCGGTGCCATCCCCACGGCTTACGATCAAGAAGCTGCTTAAAACCGCCAGGCCGAAAACCAACCTGGCCAACCATCGGTCAAATGACATGACGAGATTCCGTGTGCAAATCGGCTCGAGAAATGTTTACCTAATGTAGATAGGAATATTCAGTTGGCAAAGTCGTTCGAGCCGAAAGAGGTGAGATCAACCGTCTCCAGGCCGGTTTACTCAAATCGATGCATCGGGAAATTGCTGAAACAACACCCGACGGCAACCCGCGCAGGCCAACAAATGCGATCGCATGCACGAAATCATCTGCGGTTTCAGCTGCCCGGCATAAAATTCGCCCAGACTATCCAACACCGTTTGGCAAGAAAGTCGATAGATCATCTGCGGCTGCGGTGGCGATTGCAACATGTAAGATCCGATGCCGGCCGTACCGACCAGCGTCAACGAGGCAAGCGAGACGTACTTTAACATCTCTCGCCGCTGTACAACGTGTCGCCGCTGAATCACTTCGTCGATTTTACCGGCAGGACAACTGGACCAGCGTGGTGGTGAAGATGGATCGTTCATCAAATCGGTGGGCGTGCGGTGAGCAGAACTTCACCGCATTATGGATCACTTGGCCAATGGTTTCCGTGCCTATCGTAACAATCACTTAACGGTCGGCCAAGATTTGTTACGCCAAACGTAATCTACGAAACAATTGACATCCGGTGCAAATGGGGCGTTGGCGCCGGATGACTTGGTTGGGGAGGCACCGGTACCTGGTTGACCTCGCGTCCCAGTTTGGCCAGGTCGACGATTTTGACACGCCGTCGCGCAATTTCGATCATCCCCTCGCGCTGCAATTCGCCCAGCACGACGGTTACCGTTTCCCGCGTGCTGCCGATGATGTTGGCCATGTCCTGGTGCGATAGCTTGATGCTAAGTTCGATTCCGTTCTCGACCGATCGTCCATACTGCTCGATCAATTCCAGCAACAAGTGCACGAGGCGTTCGCGATTCGAGTGGAACAACAAGTTGCGAAGTCGCCGCTCAACTCGACGGCGACGCACGCCGATCAATTTGGTGATGCCCATGGTCAAATCCGGGTGATCCCGCATCACGCGATGGATTTCTTCGCGCGGTATCAGCACTAATTGGGTTGCCTCAGAGGCTTCGGTGTATTCCTGGCGGCTGGTCGGGTCGACGACAGACAATTCGCCAAAAATCTCTCCGGGTTCTACAAACACCAGGATGGATTGCTTGCCTTCGGGCGTCAGGTGACAAATCTTGATCCGGCCACTGACGACCAAAAGGATTCCGTCCGCCTCGTCGGCGGGCACATACACCGGTTCGCCGCGGTTGAATTTTTTGATCCGGGAAACCGATTCCATGCGGCGGATTTCGTCGGGTTGCAGCTGATGGAACAGATCACATTGACTGAGATGCCAATAGGTTTCGGGCATGATAGTTCCCTGATAGTTTGGTGTTCCGGGATGAGGTGCCCCTCCAGCCGGCCTGGCTGACCCATGAACTGGCCTTCAGAGTGTCTCCGAGACCGCTAGAATTCTTACAGAAAAAATCCGGATTTTGTTCAGACACAAAATCTGATAATTGCCGATTCCCACGACAATTGTCCGCAAATTACCACGTACCGCGCAGCGCGAATGCGGCCAAGTTTCCGTGGAGAGATTTATCGTCCGTCCCGGTCTCCGCCGCCGCGATCGCCCCCGCCGCCGCGACCGCCGCGATCACCGCCCGGCGCGTTTCCACGTCCCTGACCATCGCGCCGCATTTGTTGCTGTCGCTGGATGGCTTCGCGGAATTGCTGCAGTTGCTGAATGGTATTGTTGTCTGGCACGCGGGCGCCTGGAGATGCCGTCGTGCGCGAGGGCGCGCCGCCGGGTGCTGTGCTTGCCGCCGCGCCATCGCTTTCCACGATTTCGACTTTGTCTTGCAACCCCGTGCGGAGACTCTGCATCAACAAACTCGGGTTGATCCGGCCGTCGATCGGTACCAATACGATGGCGTCATCGGGCCGAGAGTTGGGCACGTCGAGAATCTTGACCATATCCAGGATCTGCCGGTAAATGAACTCCGGTCCGGTGACCACCAACGACTGGTTTTTTACGTCGACGCTTAGCGACGCCTTGGGAGGTTCCAAATTCGCATCCGATGCACCGCCGCCTCCGCGACCGCCGCGACCGCCCTGCAACAACGCGCGCAAAACCTGTTGTTGCATTTGCGCCTCGGCATTGGATTCTGACTGGCCGCCTTGTTCCGACCCGCGCAGAATTAAACCCAGTTGCGTGCGAATGATTGCCTCCAGGTCTACCGGGTCGCGGTAAATCACGGGAATCACGTAGTTGTTGCCCAGTGGTTCGGGTCGCTGCCCGAGATCCGGCTGGTCGATCAGATCGACGAGTTGCCGGATGTTTTCCATATCGACCGGCGCGGCTTTGACCAGCAACGCATAACTTTTGACAAACGCAACCACCGACACCGGGCCTTGCGGTTCGTAAATCGCTTCACCCAGGCCGCCGGAACCGCCGCCACCAAACAAACCGCCGAGCATGTCGCCGGCCGCCCCGCCGACTGCGTTGGAAACCGCACCGCCCAGCAAGCCGCCGAGGGCCCCGCCGGCGCCGCCACCACCACCGTCAATGCCCAGGCACAACTCCAGCAACTCTTTGGCTTCGTTTGCATCGCGATGCTTAAGCAGGAACAAGGCGACATTGCCGGTCAGCGCACTCTCATTGAGATGCTGCAGAATCATTTTTTCGATTTCATCCAGCGCTTCCAAATCGTCCGATTCGAGGCTGATTCCGAAATCGGTGATGCGAATGGTGATGGGCGCGCCTGGCACCGACTTTACCGCATCCTGCTGGTCGTTTTCAGTTTGTTGATCGCTGGTTTCGCCGGTGCCGTTGTCTCCGGTTTGCTCGTCTTGATTTGCCCGCAGCAACGCCGCCTGAGGAGCGGGCCACGACGTCAGGGCCACCATCGTTTCATTGGTCAAATCAAACAGCCCCGCCATTTGGTGCTGCGAGTGAATCGAACGCCTGCCTTGTTTGTTACCGTCTGTTTCGAGTGACCGGTCGCCGGCCGGCTGTTTTTCTTGCAGTGACTCGATGCCGTCGTCGTCTTGTCGCTCGCGCTGGGGGCCGTAAATTTCGAACAGCCGTTGCTGCTTGTAATCAAAAAACAGCTTGCGGTCCCCCGGCAACACCACATTGATGTCGTTTTCCCGTCTCAGGGTGGGCCACATTTGTTCGAAATAACCCAACGTCTGGTTCATTTCGCCGCCGGTCAGCGGAATGAACCGCGACGCACTTCGGGATGAGCCTGACAGCGAAAACGGAATATCCAGTTCGGCGACAATTTTTTGTGCCATGGCCACCTCTTGCGGCGTGCCCCTGACAACCAGCCGGTTGTTGAGTGTGTCGGCTTTGAAGATCGGTCCAGTCGTTGACGCCTCGTCGTCGGTTTGTCGAAACATCGTCTGCAGCGTTTCGATCATCTCGTCCGGATCATATTCCTTCAACGGAATCACGGCCAACTCATCCGAGCTGCCCTGCACCTGGTTGATCGTATCCATCACTAGCTCGTGGTCCGTTTTGCGACCGAGCAGAAAAATCTGACCGGTTTTTTCATCAAAATCCAACCGCACATCGGGGCGAGTCGACAGCAACGTTTGCAGCACGTCGTGAATCAATTCGGCGTCACCGCGAACCGCGTACCGATCAAAATAGGGTTTTTCCAGAACCGAGCCAGCCATGTCAGGTGGCTCAATGTCAATCGCCTCAACCAACCGTTTGAACTGACTGATTCGCTGGGGCGTGCCCGTAAAAAAGATCTTGGTGCCGAATGGATCAATCGACAACGACAGATTGCCGTCGGGCGATTGCATCGACTGGCTATCGATACCGACCAAAGCGGCGTGGGCCAGCACTTCGTCCGGCGACACGTGTTTGAGCACCACGGAATCGATGACCCAGTCCCCGCCGAAACTTTGCGCGATTTGGATCACCGATCGCAGACGGATCAGGTTCATGGCCGTTTCCTGGGCGATCAATAAATCCGCCGCCGGAATGACGGCCAGTCCGCGGCGGTGGACGCTGGAAATCAACGGCTCCACTTGTGACCGGATTTGTGACGCATCGAGACCCCGCAGGTCGAACGAGCATTTTAGGATTTCGTATTTGCCGCGCTCATCCAACTCTTCCGGCTTGACCGTTTCAATGATGTCTTCGGGGATGCCTTTGGTCAGATCGTACAGCAACAACAAGTCACGATTCCGAATCAGCACGCGATCACGGACAATCAAGTTTTGATTCAGCAGGTCCAGCGCCTCCTTCATGGACATCACACGCTCGGAGCTGTAGTCAAACGTGCCTTCCGGAGGTTGATCCACGAACTGCAACGACAATCCCGCTTCCTTGGCGTAGTACTCAATGATCGGCCGCCATTCCATTTTTTGGAAAAAATTGAACTGGATCTGTCCGTCTTTCAGTGGGACCGGCTTGCTGGGATCTTGTTGCTCCTGCGTCTGGGCGGGTGCGGTCCCGCCAGTCGCTAGTTGTTCATTACTGGCCGCCAATATGGACGCGACGACAATCACGGTCGGGATGATTCGTGAAGTGCACATGTTCGTTCCTGCTCGATTAGATCATCAGTCTTGGGGCGATCGGTCCGCGGCCAGAGCCCGTTGCAGTTAGGCAGAACTTCGTTATTCGTTGGCAATTGAGCTTCTTTGCCATCGTAATCGGCCCGCCGGTGTTCAGCCACGGCCCGCCCAATGGGTCGATCCAACGACGCAAATTGACCGGGTCCCAGCCGTCAAAATCGTCATGACTTGCGACAGCGACGTCGGAAGGCCGGCCTGCCCAATCCTGCACCACCAAACTGTTCTCCGGATTTCGCTAAGTGACGTCTTGTGTGAAATCGTGCGTCGGCTGGATCCGGGCGAAAATTCGGGTTGGCCATTGATCGCATTTTATCCGGCGCTTCTTATAATTGAACGCACGGTCCCAACCGACGTTTCGCGTAAAGGCTGCTTCCTCCGTCGTCTTTCGGTAATTGCCGCAAATTTGGCGAAATCCCGATTGATGAGCGGATAATCCCCATCGGATCGACACGCTGGCAAGCCTCGTTTGAAGGTCAGCCGCAGGGGACCCATTGGATAGACGGGACGGACAATTAACTGGCGGCGACAAAGGAATTACGGCATCACGGAATGAATATGTCTTACAAAAAATGCGGTCTGAATGGACGGACCAGCTTGATGCATACCCCTCATACGGCAGGCCGGTTTCGGCCGGCTGTCTATCGTCTAAACCTGGCAGCTATCGCCGCATTTATCGGGTTAGTGTTCGCTGGGGCATCGATCGTGACGGGCCAGGAATCCGCCGGCGCTCCGGCGGCCGAGGAAGTGCCCGGCTGTAAATTGTTGACACCCAGTTCCTATGGCTTCGATTTGGAAGTAGCCAGACCCGAAGCCAGTCCCTGGGAGGCGGTCGCGACCCGCGATGAATCGGGTGAGGAAACGGTCGCGCGCGTTCACGTTAAAGTGGGTGATGATTACATCGTGATGCTGCCCAACGGGCAGCTAGTGGCGCGCCGCGCCGCCGACGTGGCACCCACCGATCAAAAATTCTCACCCGCCAGTGCCGAAGAGATTGCCGCCGAGATCATCCGCGGTCCCTGGGCGAATTTCAAATATCGCAAGAGCAAACACTACGTATTTATTTACAACACGACCGAAGCGTTCGCTGACGTTACTCGCACCATTCTCGAGTCTATGTTCAATGGTGTGGAGGGACACGTCAAAAACATGGGCATCGATGTTGAATCGCCGTCCGTGCCGCTGGTCGTGTTGATGTTCAACCGCGAAGCCCAGTTTCAAGCCTTCCGGACCATGCCGCCCGGCGTGGTGGCTTATTACAACATGGTTAGCAACCACGTGGTGCTGCACGAAGAGTCGCGATTGGCGGGCGCCCGTCCGGATTTGGCCCGCGGCCAATTGTTGTCGACGATCGCACACGAAGGCGCGCATCAGATTCTTCACAACATCGGCGTGCAGCAGCGGCTCAGCCTGTGGCCGATGTGGCTGTCGGAAGGGATTGCCGAATATTTTGCCCCGACCAGTTTCGGCAAACGATTTCGCTGGAAAGGCGCCGGCGTGATAAATGACTTGCGCATGTTCGAGCTGGAAACCTACTTACAATCCAAAGTCATCGAGGGCTTTAACGGGGACACCATTTCCAAAGTGGTGGCCGCCCGCCAACTAAATTCCACTGGCTATGCCACGGCCTGGGCGATTACGCATTTTCTCGCCAAAAAACGCAAACGTGACTTCGCTGATTACGTCCGATTGGTCAGCCGGCTGGGTCCGTTGCAGGGGATGGCCTCGCATGGCGATTCGATTCCAGAAAATCTGGAGCATTTCGCCAGTTTCTTCACCGACGATGTCGTTGAAATGGAACGGGAAATGGTCGATTACCTCACCAGGCAAAAATACACCTCGCCGGTCATCGACTATATCCACTACGTGGGGATGGTCGAATTTCCCGTGGATGGCAAACCCAAACGACACGCCTGCTTTTTTCACACGCGCGAAAAAGTAGAGCAGTGGCGTGAAGTGGTGCTGTCCCATCTGGATCGTGGCCAGCGCGACCAGGCAGTTTGGGATATCAAACAATTCCCAAATCGTGCCGACGCCAGCCAATTCATTCGACGCTTTATCAACTAAATGCCCCGCGGCCGACGGGTTGCGCGACGATTCGGATTGTGTTGACCCGCCCCCATCTGCTATCAGCCAGCCAGCGATTGGCAAAAACTCTGGCTTGGGACGGGAAGGACAACGATGGGCGATTTTATCTGGCGGTGTTTGCATGCTTGGTCGCTGGTTGCATTGTCCGTGCTGGGTTGGCCAGCGATACAACCTGGTCATTCGGTTGGCCAGTCGACACCGCACGAACAGACGTATTCGCCCTCGCCATTTCGCCAAGCTTCGACGGTTACCACCGGACTTGCGGCCAATCCAGGTGTCGGCGACCAGTTGGTGCGCATCCAGTCCATGGTGATACGTGTCCCCGTCGATCAAACCGACGAATTGCTGGGTTTGATCGATAGACACAAGTTACGGGCAAAGGGTGCTAAGATCGGTCGCCAGGACCTGGACAACGAGGACGTAAACAACGGAAATGCAAATTTCATGGCCACCAATGGCGCCGTCACATCGCGGTCGATGACGGTGCAAAGTAATCCAGTTGTGTTCGGTGAGATTCCCCCGGATCAAACCAAGGAAATTTTGAACTGGGTTGCAAGCCAACCAGGCTGCCAATTGCTTCAGTCTCCCACGACCGTTGCCCGCGAACATCAAAAAGCCGTGATCAAAACGACGTTGATGCGACCGTTCGTGGTTGATTTTGAGCGCAAACTTCGACCCGACGGTACAACTGGAAATCAGCCGGTTGTTCAGCTGATCGAAGAGGGATTGGTTCTCAATCTCTGGGCATCCATTGACGGAAAAATGCTCACGCTGAATACCACGGCGCTCATGACAAAAATTGAGGGTGTGGACGAATACCAGTTTCAAGCCACGGAACTCGTTGACCACGTCATTCAGATACCCCAGTGCCGTGTGCGGCGGTTGAACTTGGGCATCCAGTTGACGCCAGGCAACTCGTTGTTGATTGACCCCAACTTTGTGTCGAAGATCAAGGATAAACGGCGCGTTGCGGCGGAGCCGGTCGCGTACAAGACCTGGCTGATTTTCACGCCGGAAAGGCACACCGGCGACGATCAGATGGGGGCCGCACGGCATTGAACGGCGACACAGCGACGTAGAGTCGAACTGGCTTTGCGACTAAAATTCAGACATGTCAGAAGCCAATCGAGTCGATTCTGAATCGCGCGTTTGCGAAGTCCCCATTCATCAGGTCCTGGCTGCGGAAACCTCTGCCCGCGCGGATTGCGTGGTCGTCGAGGAACCCATGGAGATCCGAGTGGTGTTCGGACCGCCGGAAAAACGGGTGATGCGCAGTGTCTCCATCACGATGCGGACTCCCGGCCACGATGACGAATTGGCGGCAGGTTTCTTGTTTACCGAAGGCATTTTGAACTCGCCCCAGCAAATCGGCCAAATCGAAACCCGCGGTGTCGACCCGGATGGCAAATCAACCGGCAACATTGTGCGTGTTTCGCTGCGCGACTCCGAGAACGTTGACCTGTCGCGATTGCAACGGCATTTCTTCACAACGTCCAGTTGCGGCGTTTGTGGCAAGGCGTCTCTCGATGCCCTGGAAGTTCAAGGCCTGCGGCCGTTGGATGCCGATTGGACGATTTCAGGCAAACGGATAACGGCGTTACCCGGACTGCTCCGCGCGTCTCAACCGACGTTTTCCCAAACGGGCGGCTTGCATGCCGCGGGGATTTGCGGGTTGGACGGAGTGTTGCTGGCAGTTCGCGAGGACGTGGGGCGGCACAACGCGGTCGATAAACTGTTGGGCCGTTTTTTTCTGGACGGCCAAACTCCGTTATCGCAATGCGTTATGATCATCAGCGGACGGGCCAGCTTTGAAATCATGCAAAAAGCTCTGGTGGCCGGTGTTCCAGCCGTCGTCGCCGTTGGCGCGCCAAGCAGTCTGGCCGTCGACCTGGCCGATCGCTATGGGATGACGTTGGTTGGATTTGCTTCAGAAAACCGGTTTAACATCTACGCACGAGCTCACAGAATAGACACTGCCAGTTAACGCATCATTCATCGGAACATCCATGCAAAAAAGAGGCGCCAACCGCGAAAAAATTCTGGAGTTGCTGGAACACGAAGGCGGCGTCACGGAGGCCTCCGTCAAGCGCGTCGCCGAGCAGACGGGCGTCGCCGAAGCGGACATTTGGGGCGCCGGCATGTTCTATCATTTGATCAACAAACCCGGACGGCGCGTTCGCATCTGCGATGGATTGACCTGCCAAATGATGGGTGCCGATCAACTGGCCGAACGCCTGGTTGCTGCCGGCAAGGATTGCGAACGAGTCAGTTGCCTGGGGCAATGCGACCGGGCACCGGCGACTCTCGATGAAGACCTGGAATTGGTGACTTACGAAGGACGCCCCTGCGGCATCACGCCAGACAATCCCGAGTTGCCAATGAACCTGGCCGGCCCGGTGGACCGAAGTTACGCGATGCTGCAAACGGCCCGCAGCATGGGTCCAGAACAAGTCATCAAGGAAATCGAAACATCGGGTCTGCAAGGACGGGGCGGTGCCGGCTTTCCCGCGCACATCAAATGGAAAGGGGTGCGCCAGCAAACTGAAACGCAAAGGTATGTCGTGTGCAATGCCGACGAAGGCGAACCCGGCACCTTCAAGGATCGCGAAATTTTGCTGCGGCAATGCCATTTGATGTTGGAGGGTTTGGCGATCGCTGCCGCAACCGTCCAGGCCAAAGACATCTTTATTTACATTCGCGGTGAATTTACCAACGAAATCCGGTCGTTGGAAAAGGCCATCGCGGAATCGCATGATGCAATGGACGACATCGTGGTGCACATCTCCAAAGGTCACGGCGCGTACATTTGCGGCGAAGAAACGGCGCTGCTGGAATCGCTGGAGGGAAAACGAGGCATGCCGCGTTTGAAACCGCCCTTCCCCACTGAATTCGGATTTCGCGGCAAGCCGACGTTAATGCACAACGTGGAAACCGCTGCGTGCGTTCCCTCGATCATCGGTCGCGGCGGCCAATGGTTTCACGATCAGGGCCGCACCGAGCCCGGTTCAAAACTTTATTGCGTTTCGGGTCACGTGAACCAACCGGGTGTGTATGAGTTGCCTTTGGGCGTGACATTGGACGAGTTGGTCGAGGCCTCCGGCGGATACGACGGCAAACCGCTGTCGTTCAGCCCCGGTGGTGCCTCTTCCGGGTTTTTGCCGATGAAATATCGTGATTTGCCGTTAGACTATAAACATCTGGCCGACGTTGGTTCGATGTTGGGTAGTGCCGGTTTGGTGGTGCTCAACGAAACAGTCGATATGGCGCAGGCGGTGGCTTGGCAACTGCTGTTTTTTGAGCGCGAAAGTTGCGGTCAATGTGCACCATGTCGCATTGGTACGCGATATCTGCGACGCCAACTTGACCGGTACCTGCAACAGCATCAAACCGACGCCTTGGCGATGACCGACGAGGTGGGTTGGGAAATGGAGGAAGGTTCGATCTGCGGGTTGGGTATGGTGGCTGCCAAACCCCTGGAAAGCGCTAGGATGCATTTTCCAGAGGCCTTTGAACGACGAAATGGACAATGACACCCGAGCGGCGTGTCTGGTAACATCGAGCTTATGAACGACTTGATCCACACCGATCTGTTCGAAATCGAAATCAACGGCAAAGTCTGCCAGGCGCGAGCCGGCGAGACGGTTGTGGAGGTCGCCACGCGGGAAGACATCGATATCCCGACATTGTGTCACGACCCCAGGCTGGAGCCGGCCGGAGCGTGCCGCGTGTGCCTGGTCGAAGTTGAAGGCCAGCGTCGCATGCAACCCGGTTGCGCCTGGCGTGTCACACCGGGAATGAAAATTACCACCGAATCACCGCGAATCGAGCGGCACCGCAAAGTGCTGTACAGCTTGTACCAGGCAGACCATCGGGTCGATGAACAAGGTTTGCCAGTCGAAACGGGCAACGGCAACGAGTTGCGGCAGCTGGCCAAAAAAACCGGTACCCTGCCACTGTATCCCGTCGAAGCGCCGCGGCGCGGCCGCGATCACGACGTCAACCCTTACATCAAGTTTGATCCGGAATTATGTATCCTGTGCGCGCGGTGCACACGCTACTGCGACGAGGTCGAAGCGGTCAATGCAATCACGTTGGCGTTTCGCGGATCGGAAACCACGATTTCCACCGCCGGCGAGCGGGGATTGCTGGATACCTCGTGCGAATTGTGCGGGGGTTGTATCGATACCTGTCCGACCGGCGCGCTGATTGAGAAAAAGGCGCCCGCGGTGATGCCACCGGGCACCAAGACCACGCGGACCACCTGCAATTTCTGTGGCGTCGGCTGCCAGCTGGATTTGCACGTAGCCGATAACCGGGTCGTTAAGATCACCA
Organism: Pirellulaceae bacterium; assembly: GCA_041599835.1. Classification (GTDB taxonomy): domain Bacteria; phylum Planctomycetota; class Planctomycetia; order Pirellulales; family Pirellulaceae; genus CAJQPP01. The sequence goes on along the minus strand of JBFILF010000046.1, from coordinate 2,637 downwards.
GCCCTCCACCCGGTGAAACGATGAATGACGGCAACCTTTGCGTCAAAGGCCGCTTCGCCTACGATTTCATTCATCATCAGGATCGTATCACCGAACCGCTGGTACGCGGTGACGACGGCCAGCTGCATCCAACCAGTTGGGAGCACGCGCTGAGCGTTGCCGCTAAGGGACTGTTGGACGTCAAACAGCGGCACGGGCCCGATGCCTTGGGGTTTATCTCGTCCAGCCGCTGCACAGGCGAAGAAAACTACCTGATGCAAAAGTTGTCGCGGGCTGTGTTCGGCACTAACAACATTCACCAATGTGCCGCAACGTGACACGCCCCGACGGTCGCCGGTCTGGTGACCATGTTTGGCGCAGGGGCCATGACAAATTCAATTTCCGAAATCCGCGATACGGAAATGATGTTCGTGATCGGCTCCAATACTTCGGAAGCGCATCCGATTATCGCCATGGAAATGAAGCGCGCCGTGCGAAACGGATCGACGCTCGTCGTGGCAGACCCGCGCGCCATTTGGATGGCCGAGATCGCTTACAAGCATTTGCAGTTGCAACCCGGAACCGATGTGTGGCTGCTAAACGCGATGGCCCATGTGATTATCAAAGAAGACCTGGTCGACCACGCCTTCATCAAAGATCATACCGAAGGCTTTGAAAAAGTCGTGGCGGCGGTTGCCGAGTATACACCGGAAAAGGCCGAGCAGGTCACAGGTGTGCCCGCCGAAGACATCGTGGACGTGGCCCGGTTGTATGCGACGACCAAAAAAGCCGGCATCTATTACACGCTGGGAATCACGGAACACACGCACGGTACGGACAATGTTTATGCCCTGGCCAACCTGGTCACGATGACCGGCCACCTGGGCGTGCGATCGGCGGGCATGAATCCGCTGCGAGGCCAAAACAATGTCCAGGGAGCCAATGATGCCGGGGCAACGCCCATCTATCTGCCCGGCTACCAACGCGTGACCGATGACGCTGCCCGTCAAACGTTTGAACAGGCCTGGGGCTGTCAAATCCCGCCACGAGAGGGGTTGAATCTGAATGTGATGATGAAGGCCCTGCAGAATGGCCAGATTCGCGGCCTGTATGTGATGGGCGAGGACATCGTGATTTCCGAGCCCAATGTCGGAAAAGTGGAACAGGCGCTGAACGAACACTGTGAATTCCTGGTTTGCCAGGAAATTTTCCACAACGTCACCACCGAATTTGCTGATGTTGTGTTTCCAGGTGCCTGTTTCGCAGAGAAAGACGGCGTGTTTACCAACAGCGATCGGCGCGTGCAACGGGTCCGCAAAGCGGTCGACCCGCCCGGCAACGCGCGAGCCGATTGGCAAATCATTTGCGATTTGGCGCGGGCAGCTGGTTACCCGATGCCTGATTACCGGGGACCGGACGAAGTGTACGGCGAGATGGCTGCGCTGACGCCCAAAGTAGCCGGCATTTCACACCAAAGACTCGACCAGCGTCCGTTTGGCTTGCAATGGCCCTGCCCCGATACCGAACACGAAGGCACGCCGACGTTGCACGTCGATGGGCCGCTAATCGGCAAAGTCCAGTTCCAGGCTGTCGCATACCGCCCCAGCGACGAGTTGCCTGACGTGGAATACCCACTAGTGCTGTCCACTGGCCGTACCCTGTACCATTACAACGCGGCCACGCAAACGCGCCGCGATCCGGGACCAGTGGCCAAGAATCGTGGCAACTTCATCGAAGTCCACCGCCGCGACGCGCGACAGCTTGGCGTCAAGCACGGCGAGAAAGTCCGCGTGGTCTCTCGACGAGGAGCGGTCGAAGCCGAAGTTTGGGTTTCACCGCGAGTCCGTCCCGGATGCACGTGGATGCCGATGCATTTTGCCGAATCCCGCGCCAACCTGCTCACCAATGACGCCGGCGACCCGGTGACCCAAACCGGCGAATACAAAGTCTGCGCGGTGCGAATCGAGACTATCCAAAATGGCAAAAACGGGCACGGGGGCGGCAATGGCCACGCCTGAACCGGACCCGTCTCTCAGCGCTGCGCCACATAACTGGTTTGACCGGCGATCGTGCTGACCCACCGGACCGGCAAGACGTAACTTTGTGACAGCTGATTCGTTTGCCGATGGTCGGATCCATTGGCAATGGCACCCGTTGATAGCGGTCTCGTCATCCAGCAGACGTACCTCACTGGCAGCGCAAAGCTGCGACTGAGTTTGTTGACTGCGAGATTGGATGCCGCAAATTGCCGGCCTTCAAGCATAACGTTGATGACGGAATTCCAGTTGCCCCGCAGCCAGGTGGCCAGGTTATTCACGTGCCGTGGCGGCAAGGCCACACTGCGACTCACCGTATTGATTTGAGGCGATTGCGGGAGCGGACACATTCCTGGCGAAAGCGTCAAGGTAACATCCCGCTTTGCGGCCCCTTCATGTGGCGCGCGAGACGGATAAACGGCAGGAATCCGGTATTGACGTCGAGTCCCCTGCAGCCAGTCGGTGGCAGCTGCCGGCAACGCCATCGAGCGTTTGTCGCCGCTTGGCAGTTGCGATCTCGCTATATCGCTCTCGGTTTGCGGTTGCTCACGCTGCGGCAGGTCCGGTTGGGTGTCGTCGTCCGATTCGATTTCGGAAGGCGCGGGGGGCGGCCAAATGGCCG
>JBFILF010000045.1:0-17276 GCA_041599835.1 Pirellulaceae bacterium | reverse complement strand
GATTCCCTGGAAAAACTGCTTAAAAATTGGATTCTCGGAGACGGAGCGAATATCTTGATACAGGACGCAACAGGGCGTCAGATCAAGATTTCGAAATTACTAATCCTACCTCAAACGATTCGAATGATTGGCGAACAGATCGTCAGATGTGCTTCGCTGATGGTTGGCTGCCTGATTGAAGTCGATGGGAATTGATCTTTCAATCTTTGCGCTTGTTGACCAGATTGATGCTTGTCGGTCCTGGAAATCCAAATGATTGTCGTTGGCGTGGTTGGCGGAGTTGCCAGCGGCAAGACCTTGGTGACTGATCATCTCAAATCGTTGGGCGCTGTTGTTCTGGATGCAGATCGAGTCGGCCATGACGTATTGAAACTGCCGCACGTCATTCGGCAAATTCGCGAGCACTGGGGTAATGCCGTCATCGGCGAGGATGGATTGGTGGATCGATCCCAACTCGCCCAAATCGTTTTTGACCCATCGAATGTGCAACAGCTGGAGCGACTGGAGCAAATCACTCATCCGTTGATCAAGGAGCGGTTGCAGGAGCAAATCCAACAGATCCGTGCCGCCGGTCGAGCGCCGATGATTGTGCTGGATGCCGCCATCATGGTGAAAACGGGCTGGTACCGGTTGTGTGACGAAATCGTGTTTGTGGACGCCACAACAGAAACTCGTTTGGCAAGGGCCGCGGCGCGGGGTTGGTCAGCTGAAATGTTGGCCCGCCGCGAGGCTGCCCAAGCGCCGATCGAGCGAAAGAAAGAACTAAGCACTATTCAAATAGATAATAACGGGACCAGGCAGGCCACCTACCGGCAAGTTCAATTGCTGTGGGACCGACTGGTTAACCACTCATAATCCCTTTCAAATCATCACCACCTTACTCATCTGGACGTTGACATTTCACACCCAATTCGCGGCCGACCGGCCAGCGACGATAACGTCCAGCAACCGATAACAGACGGCAAAGCGCTTTTCGACACATCCTTTTCGCACCTTCACAGGCGGGAGCCGCGGCATGGACAGGACTAGGGAACCTCGATCCAATCGAACCAAACATTCACATCGCAACCAGAAGTACCGGAAACACTCGCGGAGTGGAGGCGGCGGTCGGGTGGCGGAAACGGAAGACAACGCAGAGATTCGTCGCCGCATCCGGCAGCTCGAAGATGGAGGCGACCCCTTGTCGCTGGCCGAGCAAATCGCCCACGATTACGACTTTCAGGCCGGCGACACCTTGCCCGAACAATCGGAGCCGCAAGGTGAGCGGGCCAACATCACCAAGCTACAACGTTTGCCGCTGGAAGCCTTAATCGAAGCCGCCCGGCAGGAAGGCGTGGCTGACGCCGATCAACTCTCGCGCTCGGAATTGGTGGTGGGCGTGATCAAAATGCGGTTGCAACAAAACGGCATCATGTACGGCGAGGGCACGTTGGAAATCCTGCCCGATGGCTACGGATTTTTGCGGAGCAGCGAACACAATTACCTGGTGTGCATGGATGACATTTACGTGTCACCCAGCCAGATTCGAAAATTCAATCTGCGCACCGGTTCGCATGTTTGCGGCCAGATTCGCCCACCCAAGGAATCCGAAAAATATTTCGCGCTGTTGCGAATCGAATCCGTCAACGAACACAACCCGCTGGACATATCGCGCAAGCCCATCTTTGATGAATTGACACCGCTACATCCGGACGACCGAATCGTGATGGAATACGATCAAAATGACATGTCGACGCGAGTCGTCGACATGATTGCGCCGATCGGCTTTGGCCAACGCGGACTGATCGTCAGCCCGCCTCGCGCGGGCAAAACGCTATTGATGCAAGCGATGGCACGGGCCGTGTTGTCCAATCACCCGCAAGCCTACGTGGTAATGTTGCTGGTCGACGAGCGGCCCGAAGAAGTCACCGACATGGAGCGTGAAGTCAAGGGCGAACGGTGCGAAGTCATCAGCTCCACGTTTGACGAGAAACCGTACCGGCACGTGCAAGTGGCGGACATGGTTTTGGAAAAATCCAAGCGCATGGTGGAAAGTGGCCGCGACGTGGTGATTTTCCTGGATTCCATCACCCGCCTCGGACGAGCCTGGAACCAGGAATGCCCGCAGTCCGGCAAAACGCTATCCGGCGGCCTGGATGCCAACGCGCTACAAAGGCCCAAGGCGTTTTTCGGCTCGGCCCGCAAAGTGGAAGAGGGCGGTTCGCTGACCATCATCGCCACCGCACTGGTCGACACTGGCAGCAAAATGGACGACGTGATTTTCGAAGAATTCAAAGGCACCGGCAACTTGGAGATCGTGTTGGACCGATCGTTGGTGGAACGCCGCATCTGGCCCGCCATCGACATTAACCGCAGCGGTACCCGCCGCGAAGAAAAACTCATGGACGCACAGGAATTTGAACGGATCTGCATGATGCGCCGCGTGTTGAGCGAAATGAACCCGCCCGACGCCATGGACATGTTGACAGGCCGGCTGCAAAAAACGAAAACCAACGCCGAGTTTCTGTTAAGTTTGGCGCCCGGCAAACTTTGATCATTGCCTGTGCCGGCTGCCCACCGCGCCCCTTACCCAATCGCAGACCGCAGTCTTGGTAAACGAATTTCCGGCATCGCCTCCAGACCTCGCCGCAATCCGTATCGCGATCGTCGTGTCGCAGTACAACCGGTCCGTGACCGACAAACTGTGCGACGGTGCCGCGGCGACGTTGACCGAACACGGCGTGCCGTCGGGCAATATCGATGTCTTTCGCGTCCCCGGAGCCTGGGAGATCCCGTTGCTGACCCGCCGCCTGGCTCAATCAGGCAGATATGCCGGCTTGATCTGCCTGGGCGCGGTCATTCGTGGAGAAACCACCCACGATCAGCATATAAACCGCTTCGTGAGCCAGGCCATCGGACAACTCTCGCTGGAGTTCGAACTGCCCATTGCCTTTGGTGTGTTGACCTGCCACTCCTTTGAACAAGCTCACGCACGAGCCGGAGGCAAAATCGGAAACAAGGGCACGGAAGCTGCCCAGACAACGCTTCACATGATCGGGTTGCTACAATCGCTGGACCCGTCGAATTAATGTGGCGCCTTACGATTTGCATTCATCGAATTCAAGCCAACTGAAATCGCATGGCCCGACGCAGCCGAGCACGAGAAGTCGTGATGCAATTGCTGTATCGCGACGACCTGAACGATGCTGACCGTTCAATCGAAAATGACGTCAAGTTTATTGGGCGGCGGCTGAATAACGATCAAGCCCTGGTTGGCTTTGCCGAATCCGTGCTGCGCGGCGTTCGCGAGCACTTGGCTGAAATCGACCGGTCGCTGGAGTCGATTTCGGAAAACTGGCGGTTGTCGCGGATGTCGGCGACCGACCGGAACATTTTGAGACTGGCGGCCTACGAAATGATGTTTGGCGATACGCCGCCCCGGGTGGCTATCAACGAAGCGATTGAGTTGGCCAAACGGTATGGCGATCAAAATTCGCCCAAGTATGTCAACGGCGTCCTGGATCGCCTGTGGCAAAACGACGCCCAAAAAAATCCCGACGCCAATGCCAGCTCCTAGCGCCGCCACGCAACGGCGATCGGGCGTCGCCACCGACAACTCCCCACGACAGAATGGCCTTGGTTGGCTAAGATTTTTTTTGCGATTGAGCCGATCTTGCGCCGGGCAGACATCGACGTCCGGGCGACGAAGATGAAGATGTCGCACCTTTGAGTCATTTCAACAGCAAAACTGGAATCACCGATTGATGGCAATTTGGAAACCATTCGGTAAGAAATCAGCAGAACAACCGGAGCCATCGGCCGACCCGCCGGCAGATTCGCCGATCGATGAGGTTGACCAACCGATCGGCGCGGCGGCGGGCCCCGACCCGTCGCCTGGCAACGACCGGAAATCGGGCGGCATGATGGGCCGATTCCGGCAAGCCTTGAAAAAAACGGTCGCCGTCCTCAACACCGACATTCGCGATTTGGTCGGGAAGGAAGGTCGGTTGGTCGACGACGAGTTTCTGGACGAGCTGTTCGAGCACCTGGTCAAAACCGACATGGGCGCGGATCCTGCCAACAAGATTCGCGAAGCCGTGGGGGCACAGCATCGGGCGCGCAAGGTTACCATCGATCAACTCGTTGAATCGGCCAAACACTCGATCCAGGAGATCATGCAACAAGAGAGCGCCGACATTCAACTGGCCGACTCCGGTCCGACAGTAATCATGGTGGTCGGCGTCAACGGTTCCGGCAAAACCACTTCGATCGCCAAACTGGCCTATCTGTTCAAGCAGCAGGGGAAATCGGTCGTGCTGGGTGCGGGCGACACGTTCCGTGCGGCAGCCGTTGAACAACTCAAAATCTGGGCCGACCGGATTGGCGTCGATATCGTCACCGGCAACCCGGGTAGCGATCCGGCGACCGTGGCTTATAAGGCAGTCGATCGCGCCAAGCAAACGGGTGCCGATGTATGCATCGTGGACACCGCCGGCCGATTGCAGACACAAACCAATTTGATGGATCAGCTAACGAAAATCCGCCGCGTGATGGGCAAAGTTGTCGAAGAGGCTCCCCACGAAGTCTTGTTGGTGCTGGACGCAACCGCGGGTCAGAATGCCATCAGCCAGGCCAAAGGCTTTTCAGCGGCCGTGGATTGCACCGGTATCGTTCTGGCCAAGCTCGATGGCACGGCCAAGGGTGGCGTGGCCATTCCGATCCATCAGGAATTCGGCTTGCCCGTCAAATTCATCGGTCTTGGCGAAACGCCCGACGCCATCGCGCCGTTTGACGTGAATCGGTTCGTCGACGCCATGTTTGACATCCATGACTGATCGGCCAACCGTTGGCGCTCCCCCGGTTTTCAAACGTCGGCGACAGCGGTTCAATAGGGGCTTCGATTCAACGATTTGCGGCAGGCGTGCTGGCCAATGAAACTGATCATTGCGATTATCCAACCGCACAAACTGGAGTCCGTTAAAGCGGCATTGTCGGACGTCGAAGTTTTTCGCTTGACGATCATGGACTGCCAGGGGTTCGGCCGCCAATTGGGGAAGACCGAACTCTACCAGGCAGACGATTTCCTGGCCAATCTGCGTCGCAAGGTGCAACTGCAAATCGCCGTTAACGAAGAGTTTGTGGAGCGGACGATTCAGGCGATCATTCAAGGCGGCCGCAGCGGCGACGCGGGAGAAATCGGTGACGGCAAGGTGTTTGTGCTGCCGTTGGACGAGTGCATCCGCATCCGCACCGGCGAACGTGGCCCGGAAGCCATCTAAAGTTGCGTCGTCCGACAACAGTCACCGGCTGCAGGGCCGCCCGGCCCGGCAACCGCTGGCAGACTAAAAATGCTCGCCCAGTCCTTTGGTCAACGCCATGAAGGCCGACTCCAGGTTGACTTCGTCCTCGCGGAACAGCGTCAGTTGATGGCCGCCGGCAATCAACTGGGCTGGAATCACCGAGTAATCGCCGGCGTTCTCGACCAACGTCACCACCAGGTCACCGTCCCCTTCACGGACATGGTCGACGATGGGCAAGTCGGCGATCAGCCGCATCGCTTCGGCTTGGTCGGTAGCGACGCCAACCCGCAACACGACCCGCTGTCGAACTTGCCGCATGACTTCGGTGACTTCCGCGGAAACGCTCATCACGCCGCGATCGATGATGCCGACTTTGTTACAGATGTCGGCCAGTTCGGGCAGAATGTGACTGGATACGATAATGGTTTTCCCCGTCTGTCCCAATTGTCGCAGCAAGTTGCGCATTTCGATGCGGGCGCGCGGATCCAGCCCACTGAGCGGCTCGTCCAGCAGCAACACTTGCGGATCGTGCAACAACACGCGGGCCAATCCCAGCCGCTGGGTTTGGCCGCGCGAAAGCGTGTTGGCAAACGCATCGCGCTTGAAATCCAGATCGACGGTTTCCAGCATTTCGTCGCACTTCTTGCGGCGGGCTGGGCCCTTGATGCGATACGCGGCGGCAAAAAATTCCAGGTACTCTATGACTTTCATGTCGTCATACACGCCAAAAAAATCCGGCATATAACCGACCAGCCGCCGAATTTCCTTGGGGTTGTTGTATATCGAGTAATCGCACACGTACGCTTCGCCCCATGTCGGTTCCAGCAACGTAGCGATGATCCGCATCGTGGTGGTTTTTCCAGCGCCGTTGGGACCGATGAACCCGAACAAATCGCCCTGCTGCAGGTCGAGATCGATCGATTTGATGGCGAACATATCGCCATATTTTTTGGTCAGGTTTTCGGTCTTGATCACAGGTGGCGTTTCTTTCTAATTCGGCAACCATTAGTTGCGTTGGGCCCGCGGTTGGACCGGAAATACCACCCGGACAAACGTAAAAGTCTTGTCATAGTGGTCGTTGGCGGGTTGGCCATTTATTTCCAGATCCATGGCGACGTCGAACCGCTGGCCAACCATCACCGCCCGGCCCAATTGCAGGTGGCCGCTCAAATCCAAGTACGACTGGTAAGCATGGGTAAGCTTGGTGTAACGCTCACCACCGATGGCCTGGTAAAACATCATCGCGTTGACGATCCGCGACACCGACGTGTCGGCGGGATCCCAAGGCGCATTGACGTCATCGTCTCCCGATTGCTGGCGACGCCGCGTATAAAAACCGCGAATCGTCTTCTCGCGCAATTCGGATTCCACGTCGATCGTCTCGTTGGCTTCCAACGTGCGATCCAGTACGTAAGCCCAGCCGCCATACAGCAACACGCAATTGGTCAGCGATACCGGCAGCGGGTTGGTAAATGTGCCCAGCACCGCATCCGTATTAGGATTCTGACGCAACTGGCTGGCCGCCGGACGATCCAGTTGCCCCGTCCAACGACCCAGTAAAGATTTGCTGGACGCCGATTGAAGCGGCACTTTCCACAACATGGTGGATTCCAGCTGGCCGGAATCGAACACCATTCGGCACTCGTAATCTCGGCGATAAAGGCCCAAATCGGCCCGAAATTGCATTCCGCCCAAGCCGCTGCCGGGCAATCCTTGCCAGACCATGACCGGTTGCTGAATGGCCCCAATCGCGCGGTTTGCTTCAGCCATTTGAACATCGTAGGTTTCGGTACGCGGACTATACAGCTGCGCCCACAGCGTGCCGCGCACGAGGGAACTGCTGGCGTCGACGTCAATCACCTCGACCTGGTTGACCTCCAACGAATCAGACTTGGCCCAATTCACCGCCAGCATGGCCAACACACAAAAAGCGGCGGCTACAAATAGGAACGTCAACCAGGTCCATTCCATCCGCTTGACGAAACGCTGCAGAAACAAATAGTCTCCCGGCGCCACCGCCAGCACAAAAATGCCGATGAGGATGGCCACCGACGTAAACGTTACAAACGCGACATTGTTAAAGCGGTCCATGGCCGAACGCAATTGGCCGGTAAAATCTTCGTATCCCATATGGGTCACGCGCCCGGACCGCGCGTCCACGGTATCCGATTCGGACGTCGGCGCGTGCATCATGGCCCGGCTGATCAGTTTGCCTCGGCCAGGCCAGGAGCGGAGCGGTTCGTCGGCAACATCCAGAGCCAGAAACGAAACGAGACCAAACTCGAATAAACGATGCGTTAGCACCGGATGTCCCTCGATTCGCAACGGCACATTGGGCAGGTTCTCGGCAAACACAGCGTATGCCAGCGACGGACCCCCGGAGGTTACTAATGGGTCGTTGGAATTTACAAATATTTCAATCGCGCCCGTATCGCGCGTGGACTCAACTAAATCGAATTGTCCCGGTGCCAATTCCGCGAGCGCGCCACCCTCACCAAATATAGCAGCGGCCTGGCGACCGCTGCTGATGAATATGCGGCCGCCCATACGAATCCACTGCAGCATCGCTTCGCGTTGCGCGGTCGTAATCTGCGACAACTGCTCGACGTTCTGTGTCGACAGAAAGATCACGCGCACCGATTCGTAACCCAGCCAGTGGCTGGGCAGTTCACGCGGCTGGGTGACGACGAAATGCGCATCCTCATTACTTTCAGGACCGGCCAGTTCGCCGGGACTCGTGGGAAGCTGGTCGGTGCCAACGGCCAACGCAAAAAAACTGGTGGAGGGCAGGTAGCGGTGGTTGCGGTTAAACTCGCTCAACGTCCACGAGCGTTCCGCCAGCGGCCGCCGGACCGACGGCGTCGCGTCAAACACCTGGACGCGCAACCCGCTGGCGCGACCAACGCGAATCAGTCCTTGCAGGGATTGCGTGGGACGATCGGGCGCGGCCTGCGAAGTCAGATAACGGATGGGTACGGCGTCGCCATCAAGGGTCGCCACTTCCAGTTGCCACGGGGAAGAAATGGTTTGCGACAATTCCACGCGCACCGGCGTCCATTGGCCCAACAACACGTGTCCCTCAAACCCGACGGCCATGTCGACGATCTCGATGGCGGTGTCGTCAGAACTCACCTGAGCCGCGGCCACCGGCGCGTCCGCGGCGATCAGGGCGAAACCGGCGCACAACGCCACGCGACATAAAAGCGATAAGCAACGTGCGCGGAAACGAGGCATTTGGCAAAATTCGGGTCGGGGGTTTGATCAGGGTGCCGGCTCAAACCGGCGCCGATTGCGGAACAACGGCGTGCAGCGGGCAATCGGCAATTTGATCCAGACAAGCATAATCGAAGCCCTCCAGCCGGGCTATGCGGTCACCTCATTCGTCCCCTTGGCCAAACCGCGTACCTGTGAGTGTTACGCGATCGACAACCGGGTAGTTCACTACCTGCGATTCAAGGCTTTTCTGCATCCGGGCATTGGCATTCGAAGCGGCCGCAGCCGGGACAGCCGGTACCGTATTTGGCCGACACGGCTCGATCGAGATCGACGCCCGCAACATTGGCAATCGTGGCCAGCCAAGCCAACACATCGGCAAATTCGTCGTGCAAGTTGGCAGTGTCGTTCTTACGTAAGGCGACGGCCAGTTCACCGATTTCCTCCATGAACCACATGAACGTACCGTCCACTCCCCGCGCCACGTCCTTGTCGAAATACATGCGGTGAATCAACTGTTGAAAGTCCCTCAACAAAATGCCGTGAGTTTCTGGTTTTGCTGATGGCGATTGCTTGACCACGACTTTTTCCCTTGCCAAAAACCAACAACGACGGATCGCGAAATCTTCACGCCAACCGTTGTGACAAGTATATGGTTAACGCAAAACCCCCCTGCCCCCCTTGTGCACCGGGTGGAAAAATAGGAATTTCCAGCTTTTCGATTATCGTTATCACACGACGAGATGGACTGCTTTGAAAAAGTCGCACATGTCGATGAGATACCCGACGGCCAAGGTCGCTGCTTCGAGGTCGGCGAGCGGTTAATCGCCGTGTTTCGATGTGGTCAACATTTTTATGCGATCGACGACCAGTGCCCCCACATGGGCGCCAGCTTGTCCACGGGCCACCTCGAGCAGTGCGTGGTGACCTGTCCGCTGCACGCCTGGCGGTTTGACGTGCGCGACGGCACGTGGCGCGATAATCCGCGCGTGGCGATCGATCACTTTCGCGTGGAAATCCGCGGCGACGAGATATTCGTCGATCCCCGGCCGGTAAGAACAAACGAACCAGACGAGGGCCAGCCGGTTTCCTAGTCCTTTCGTTTGAACTGTACCGTGAGCTGGCTGGTGACCGCTGTGTTGACTTTCATGTCACGGTATTCCGCCTGCGTTTTGATCAGCGAATTCGATTCGCTTCGAGTGCAAAACCCGTTTTCGGCGTCGAACACCAACTCGCCGGCCAGCGATTGCTCGTCAATCTTCAAATTCGTCAGTGCCGCCAGCTGATCTGCCGATTTTACGACGTTCAATTTAGATGTGTATTGGATTCGGTGACCGTCTACGCTGTCCGAATTGCTCGACAGCGTGTACGTCGTCGTTTGGTCGAAGGTCTGCGGCGGCAATTCAAAACTCCGTTGCCGGGTCCAGGAATCACCGGGGCGGATGGGCGCGTCCGGCAGCACGGCCGTCGCTTGTTGAAACATGTTGCGGAGCGATTCAGGAGAAAGCGCGTCGCGACCTTCCATGGAACCGGGCATTTTGCGGATCGATTCCATCGTCTCCGCCGGGATGTCCACATCGGTGATTTCACCGCTCGGCAATATGGTCAGTGTCACGGGCTGATTAATCAGGCGGCCAAAACTGTCGGCGACACGAGCGGCGGATCCGGTGGGTTTGTCGGCGGCTCTGGAATCGTATTGGATCGTCTCCTGGCCATCGCCACCGGGCATCGTCATGCTGAGTTTGACGGCGGTGATCACTTGTTTCATTTTCGCCGCGCCCTTTTCGTCAACCGACTCCACAATCCAGTCCAGCCACAGATGCATTTCCGATTCGTGATTGACAACGCGACGATCGACCGCCGTTTCGACAGAACTCGTCTGCTGGACCACGACCTCAAACGACTGGCCCGCGATAAATTTCCAGGTCAGCGTCACTTCCTGGCAACTGGCCGGCAGCGGCGAGGCGACAACGAATCCGATGGCGACAATCAGAGGAAAAATGGCTTGGCAACAAGACATGACAGGCTCCCGATGTTCCGGTTTTCACCCCTTCTTAATACGATCCGCCCTGGCTGACGGTCCAGTGATGCGGCCATTCCCCGATGTGTTAAATCGAATACGATTCACCCGGGTGCAACACCACCGGTTGGGCACTGGTTTCCTTTCGAATCGTTTCAGCCCAACGGTCTGCGTCCTGCTCGATCGGCGGCCATGTGTTGTAGTGCGCCGGCAGAACAGCGTTGGGGTTCAGCCATTTGGTGGCCTGTACGGAGTCCTCGGGACCCATCGTGAACAAGTCGCCGATGGGCAAGACCGCCACGTCCAGCCCGTCAGCGGCGATCAGTTTCATGTCCGTAAAAAGACCCGTGTCGGCGGCAAAATAAATCCGGCGGCCGGCCAGCTCCAGTAAAAATCCGGCCGGCTCACCTCCGTACGTCCCATCGGGCAGTTGCGAACTGTGCAGTGCCGGCGTCATTTTGACCGAGCCAAATGGCAATTGTGTTTTGCCACCGATATTCATGCCGATCGTGTTTTGCACCTGGTGGTTGCTGGAAAGCCACTGGGCAATTTCAAATATTGCCACGACCGTAGCGCCGGTACGATTAGCTATGCTGGCCGCGTCCGAGATATGGTCGAAGTGACCGTGCGAAATCAGGATGTGATCTGCAGAAACTTCGTCTGCCTTGATCGGAGCGACCGGCGAATCGTTAAAAAACGGATCGATCAAAATCTTATGTCCATCGTGCTCGACCAACCAGGTGGCGTGTCCGTACCAGGTAATCTCAACTGCCATATTGTCTCCAGGATTTCGTTTAGTGTTTCTCACACAGGGATTTTTCCCGCAGGATACGATTCATATTCCGTTTATAGGCCTCGACACCGGGCTGGCCATAGGGGTTAACGCCCAGCAGCCGCCCTTCGGCGACAGTGGCCAACATCAGCATTTGCATCAGCTGTCCCAGCGACGGCTCGTTCAATTTTGGCAACGTTAACGTGGTGGTGGGGCGGGCCGCGGCCAGGTACGCTTCGTCGGTTCCCTGGCAGGCGGCCGCCATAATCTCCGGCCAAGTGATGCCCGCCAGTTCATTCAAGCGGTCCTGATCGCGCTGGCTGTCATCGATGGACAGTGAATCACAGCGCCATTGGCGCACCACGAGATTGTTAATGATCTTGTCCCGGGCACCTTCCTGGTGCTGCTGCGCGCGGGAATGCAGATCGCGGGTATTAACTACGGTCAGCGGCGTCACGCCGAGCTGTTGTTTCCCAATGCTCTCAGCCAGCAATTGATCGTACCAGAATCCCAATCGCTCCATCGATTTACTCCACACCGACAGCACGCGCAAATTCGCTTGGCACTGCGTTTCGACCAGGTGATTGATGCCGACGTAATTTAGTACCAAGTTGTCGCTGCCAGACGCCGATTGAAAATGACCGTTCATCAACCAGGCGCCGTTGAGCAGGGCTACCACATCGATGCCCAAAATAGCAGCGGGCAACAGCCCCACGGCCGACATCACCGAAAAACGGCCGCCCACGCCCTCCGGTACCGTGAATCGATCGCGGCAGCCGATCGCCTCCGCCAGTTCGGACAGCCGGCCAGTGGCCCCGGTAACCGGTATCACCAAGTCCCCAACGTGATCCGTTCCAACCTGCCGTTCCAGCGATGCCAGGAATTGGCGAAAGGCCGCGGCGGTTTCAATTGTTCCACCGCTTTTGCTGATCACGACAATCGCCCAGCGACCGCCGCATTCGTCATTGTCGGCGGAATGCTCGAGCAGGTGCAACAAGCCATGGGTCGCGTCGTTATCGACATTGTTCCCGTCAAAGTACATTCGCGGCCGGCCGCCGCGATCGGCCCGGGTCAGTTCGTTGTGAAACGGGTGACAACAAGTCTCCATTAGCGCTTGGGCACCCATATAGGAACCACCGATTCCCAGCACGACCACCCGATCCACCGTTTCACGGATTCGCCTGGCGGCGGAGAGGATCTGGCCCAATTCGCTGCCCGTGCGATCGGCATCGTAGGCGGCCAGCATCCGATCCGGCAGATCCATGAAGCCGGCGTCCAACGGCAGCTTTTCTGCCGGGATGGCACGTCCCTCGCGCAGCGCTGCCAGATCATCGTGCAACATCACTTGACGAATAGTGTCCAATCGCGAGAGGACTTCGCTCATTCGCTCGACAGTCACACCTGCCGACTCAACCAACGCGTTGCGATAATCGAATTGAATCAGTTCCCGGCGAGACATATCACGCCCATGAGTTGCAAAGAAATCGATATAACCAACCAGATATCGTGCGAGCCATGATTGTTGCATTTGAGCCGAGTTGAAACACCCCCTAGTCACGCTTAACGAATCCCGCCACAGTGTCGTCTAGTTGTCAATGTCAATCAGCAGTGCAAATCGAATGGACATTCACCAACTAACGCGGGAACTGCAGGTCAAAAACGATTCAAAAATTGTCATGCTGGTCGCCGACGGCGTCGGTGGACTGCCGCTGCAACCGGGTGGCATGACCGAATTGGAGTCGGCCCATACGCCCAATCTCGACGCTTTGGCTTCGCGCGGCGTACAGGGGCGCAGCATTCCGGTACTGCCCGGCATCAGTCCCGGCAGCGGACCGGGGCATTTGGCTCTGTTTGGGTACGATCCGCTCACGCATTTGATCGGCCGCGGCGCGTTGGAGGCCACTGGCATCGGTTTCCAGTTGCAGCAGGGCGATGTGGCCGTTCGTTGCAACTTTTGCACGCTGGACGCCGACGGCAACATCGTCGACCGGCGCGCGGGGCGGATTGCGAGTGAGGCCAGCGCGCCGCTGGCGGAAAAACTGAACGCCATCACGCTGGACGGCGCAGAGGTGATTGTGCGGCCCGTCAAGGAACATCGATTTGTCGTGGTGTTCCGCGGCGCCGGGTTGGGTGGCCATGTGCTCGATACGGATCCACAAACTACCGGGGTCTCTCCGCGCGAGGCCGTCGGCCAAGATGCGGCCAGCCAAAAAACTGCCGCGCTGGCCAACGAGTTTATCGCAAAGGCCCGCGCCTTGCTGAGCGGTGAGCCCAAAGCCAATGGGCTGACCATGCGCGGCTTTGCCGCCAAACCCGACCTGCCAAGTTATCAACAGGTGTACGGATTGCGGGCGGCGGCGATTGCCGTGTATCCGATGTACAAGGGACTGGCGGCACTGGTCGGCATGGAGATCGTCGGCCAGCCGAAGACACTGGACGAACAAATCGATTTGCTCGGCGAGCATTGGGATCATTTTGATTTTTTCTTTATGCACTTCAAATACACCGACAGTACGGGCGAAGACGGTGACTTCGCAGCCAAGGTCCAGCGAATTGAACAGCTGGATGCCGCAATGCCGCGAATTGAGCAGCTCAACCCATCGGTGCTGATCGTGACCGGCGACCACAGCACGCCGAGTTATCTGCGCAGCCACAGTTGGCACGCCGTGCCTACCCTGTTGGTATCTGATTGCTGTCGCTGCGACGAACAGACGGCCTATGGCGAACGACAATCGCGGCACGGCGAGTTAGGGACGTTCGAAGCCAAGTACCTGATGCTGTTGGCGCTGGCTAACGCTGGCCGATTGACCAAGTTCGGCGCCTAAGATGAGTTGCCGATCTGCTAGCGGAGGCGATTGATCTTGAGATTGTGGTGCGAATCCACAAGACTACGCGGCCCTCGTAGCCACCCAAATTCCGCTCACTCAACGCCGTGAAACAGCTCGTTGCCAGGATGAAGCATTCGTTTTGCTGGAGCAGACGTCGCGCAGACTTCGGAGCCGGTTCGGACCAATCCAAACTTGCTGCGAATTCGCTGATGTTGTTGCTTCCACGATGTCTTGTTCTGATCGTGGCAGTTTGTCTCATCTGCCAAGCGGGATGTCGGCGGATCGCCACCGGCGGCTGGGAGCCGGTATTGAATGTGGGTGCCGACGCGATCCCCAACCCCTTGCCCGTGCCAATGGTGCCGCGTGAATTGGTGATGGACGAAGTATCCGATGAGATCGATGACTATTTCCGAATTCTCCGCGAGCAGCGATTGCGGCTGACCGACCAGATTCTCACCGAAGGCTGGATCGATACGGAACCGAAAATCGGCTCGACGGTGCTTGAGCCATGGCGGCACGACTCCACGCCCGGCTTCGAACTGCATCATGCGACGCTGCAAACGGTGCGGCGGTGGGCCAAAGTTCGCGTGATCCCGGTGGACAACCGATACTTGATCGACGTCAAGGTCTTTAAGGAACTCGAGGACTTGCCTCAACCGGAACACTCGACGGTCAGCGGCACCATCTATCGCCACGACAATGCGCTGGACAACGACCGCATCGACCGGTCGCTGACGCCGCGCAACCGCGGATGGATCCCGATGGGGCGCGATTTTTCCCTTGAGCAAAAGATTCTCGCCAATATCCAGAACCGCATTTATCAGGCGGTCGAATCCAAACCGACTCAGGGGCGTCATTAACGGTCGGTCGGTACCCGTGGCCATTGCGGGGAGCGTTGGACGGTGTGTCTCCTGTGCGGTCTGAAGCGGAAATCGCTGTCTGCTTCCCCGCTTCGAGCATGTTTTGCGTTTGTTTCGTCAAGCGCAGCTAAGGTCGCTTCTGTACGAATGCGCTGTGCTCGCGTACACTCAGATACAGCAGTTTTGAGTCGCGAATTTTTCTTTTCCCCCGACACCACCCGCCCATGGCCAAGCACCCCTCCCACCCATTGGAATCCGCCATTCGCTTGCAGCGCCTGTTGGCACGCGCCGGGCACGGAAGTCGCCGCGAATGCGAAGAACTGATTCGGGAAGGTCGCGTGGAAGTGGATGGCGAAACGGTGCAGCAGATGGGAGTTCGCGTTGACCCGGACAAGCAAAAAGTTTTGGTCGATGGCTGCCGCATTCGCTTGCCCAAGTTCCAATATTATGCGGTGAACAAGCCGCCGGGCGTCGTGTCAACTTGCCGGGACCCCTCGGGCCGGACCCGCGTTATTGATTTGATCAATACCGACGAACGGGTTTATAACGTCGGCCGACTCGACAAGTCCAGCGAAGGTCTGATCCTGGTCACCAATGATGGCGAGCTGGCCAATCGACTGACGCATCCACGTTACGGCGTGGAAAAAACTTATCTGGTCACCGTCGCCGGGCGACCGTCCATTGCCGATCTTCAATCGCTCAAGCGCGGCGTACATTTGGCCGAGGGCTTTGCCAGAGTTTCGGACGTCCGCATCAAGAAACGCCGCCGGCATTGCACGGACTTGAAGATAATCTTAGGGGAAGGCCGCAACCGCGAGATCCGCAGACTGCTGGCCCAAATCGGGCATAAAGTAACTCGGCTGAAACGCCTGGCCATCGGTCCGTTGCATCTCAACGAATTGCCGGTCGGCGCGCATCGCCGATTGGAACAATCCGAGATCAAATCGTTGTGGCGCGCCTGCTCGGGAAAGCCGGCGGGGCAAACCCCTGGCAATTACGGTCGACGCAGTGACACCCGCTCACGTTCGGTGCAGTCGGAGAAATCGGGCGTCAAAGGGCGACCCAGCGCGACCCGCGGGCGATTCCAAAAAAAACGAGGAAAACCGTCACGCCTCGTGCGAGGACGCAAGTAGGCCCAGTTGTTTTGTCGAATGTAGCCAACGTCGCGGAAACTTCGTAAAAGCAGAAGCTTGCCCTGGGGCTACCGTATCCCCAAAAATTCCGTATCTCCAAAAACGTAGAAGAGCATCACCCGGCCTTGATGGATTTGATCTTTTTTTGCAAACGCGACTTGTAACGGGCGGCCGTATTCTTGTGAATCACTCGGTTCGCGCCGGCCTGGTCCAGCTTGCGGGCGGCCTCCACAAATTCCTTCTCTGCGGTATCCGCGTCTCCGGCTTCAACGGCGGTGGTCACCTTTTTGATTTGCGTTTTCATTGCCGACTTGGTCGACCGGTTGCGGTGGCGACGGACTTTGTTTTGTCGAAGTCGTTTACGGGCTGAGATGGAATTGGGCATTGTTCGGGCAAATGGTCTTGGGTGGCGGAAGAGGCAGTCGCGTGAAATTGGAATCACGTAATATGCCGAATCGGACGTTTTTTGTCTAGCGCTAAACCACGCTTAAACAGCTGATCGCTGGAAAGGTCGATGCTAATGCGGGGCGACCATCCGGGAATTCGCGGATTCACGCATCAGCGCTGGAAAATCGGCAGGTAGCCCTTGTCCAACTGGAGGATTATCAGATTACAGGCGGTGACGTAGATCGGGGCGATGTTGCCGGTCCAGCTGCCGTTGCGGAGTTGCTGACCGACGATCTTGTTGTACAGTTTGTCGCGAAACGGACCCCATTCCTGTGACCCCTGGCGGTAGACAACTTGGGCATAATACAGGTAGGTGTAATGCCAGTGGCCGTAACGAGAACCCTCACTCAAATTGTGCAAATTCCTTTTGCAATACTCCCACATTGCCGGGATGTGCTCGCTGTCGTAATCGCCGGCGTTGTACAGAGCCGCCAGGGCCGCGGCGGTGATGGCTTGTCGCGAGCTGCCTTTGGTTCGCGAGCTGTATGAAATGCCGCCGTCCTTGTTCTTGCAATCGTAGATATATTGTTTGGCGTTTTCGATGGCTTGTTTGGGAACGACGATTCCCGCGTTGCGACAGCCGCGCAGGCCCTGCACCTGGGTGATCGTCGTTGAGCCTTCGTCGAAATTACTGTTGTCCTGGGCGCTGACGTATCCCCAACCGCCCGATTTGGTCTGCGCGTTGACACTGAACTGCACGGCTTTTTCCAACACGGCCGTGAGT